>WQTN01000075.1 GCA_009786295.1 Methanomassiliicoccaceae archaeon | reverse complement strand
TTTCACCACCGTCAGCGACACTACGTCGCCGACCGTGATCATCTTCGACTTTTTGTCGATGACAGTCAGTTCTTTTTCTTCAAGGTCTCTGCCTAAAGGTTCTTTGAAGAGCTCTCTGTTCTTTTCGGGAACCTTTCTGCTTACCGATTCCATATCAGCGGACCTTCAGGGCATATCTGCCGTTGGCAACTATCCCCATTCTTTTGGCGATATCGGACCTCTCGAAGTCCACCACTGCAATGAATCCCTGCCAGTCCTTTGAGGTGTGGCCTCCGCAGCGGGGGCATGTGTCCGATTCAGACAGGTAGTTGCACTGTTTGCATGCTCTGTATACCGGCCCTGTCATCACTCGTCACCTTTTGGCTGTTTGTTCTTCTGCTCTTCCTCAAGCCACTGTAGTTTTCCGAGTCCGGGCTGGCGCATTGTCAGCCCGATCTTGCTGTCCTGAGGGTTCTTTTCATTGAGGTCTATGCTTATGACCCTTGCCTTTACGATGTCTCCCACCGACAGGCTCCTTCCGCTCTCTTTTCCGACGAGCCTCTGGTTCGATTCGTCTATGTCGACGCGGTCGTCCATTACCTGGCTTATATGAAGGAGGCCGTCAAGCGGCCCGAATCTTACGAAAGCGCCGAATTTGAGGATCTCCACCACTACGCCTTTGATTATCTCGTTGTCTTTGAGCTTGAACACGACTTGCTCATATTTTACTGTCTGGTACACAGCGCCGTCGCCGTGAACGATGCGCCCCGGTCCGATAGGCCTGACGTTCTTTATGAGAACGGTCACATCTTTGTCTACCCCCATCTTTCCTTCGAACGAGTCCCAAGTAAGGGCATCGATTACTTTCTCGATATCTTCATTAAGTTCCGATGGCGGGATCCTTACGATCCTTTCGGCCTCTGTCAACATATACATGGCAGGTCCTCTTGGATGCAGGGATTAAAGCTATCGTATATAAACCCATCTTACGCCTATATGTGTATTAATAAAAGAGAGGCGGGCTTTCGCCCGCTTGGCTGAATGTGTTTAAATGACCACGAAGAGCACTGCTGTTACCAAGCAGATCGTGGACAGCAGTTTCACGAGCACGTGTATGGACGGTCCCGCGGTGTCCTTGAAAGGATCTCCGACGGTGTCTCCTACCACCGCTGCGGCATGCGCAGGGGATTTCTTCCCGCCGTGGTTGCCGCTCTCGATGTACTTCTTCGCATTGTCCCAGGCGCCTCCTCCGTTGTTGAGGAAGTTCGCCATGAAGATGCCGATGCCGGTACCGACCATTATGAGCGCCCCGACCGCCATGTAGGCTATCTCGGGGAATATGAAACGGTATATGATACCGAACACTACCGGTACGAGTATCGGGAGCAGGGCCGGGACGACCATTGCCTTGAGAGCGCCGCGTGTCGCTATGTCGACACACTTAGCGTAATCGGGGTCGGATGTCCCTTCCATTATTCCAGGGTCCTCGCGGAACTGTCTGCGCACCTCTTCGATCATCTCGCCGGCGGCTGTACCGACGGCGCGGATGGCAAGAGAGGCGAAGAACGCCACAAGCACTATGCCGATGAGGCCGCCGACGAATATCAGCGGGTCTCCGAGGTTGACGTTGAACACATCAACGAGCGGCTGACCTGTTATCTCGGCAACGATCTCGAAGAACGCTGCGAAAAGCAGGAATGCAGCAAGGGCCGCAGAGGCCATGGCGTATCCCTTCGTCAGAGCTTTGGTGGTGTTACCGGCAGAGTCTAGCTTGTCGGTCCTCTTTCTGACATCTTCGGGCTGGTCGGACATCTCGGCGATACCGCCTGCGTTGTCTGTGATCGGTCCGAAGGTGTCCTCCGCAAGTATGAATGCGGAAGAGGCAAGCATTGCTATGGTACCGACCGCGGTGCCGTACAGGCCGTATGTGGAGACGCCGTCGAAAAGGCCGCCTCCGTTAGGGTCCGCGGCGTTGCCAAGGACGTATGTGGCAATGATGGCTATCGCGATGCAGATCATCGGAAGCACTGTGGATTCCATTCCCATGGAAATCCCGTAGATCACGTTGGTGGCAGGTCCAGTCTCAGATGACTGCGCTATCTGCTTCACCGGTCTGTGGTCGCCTGTGTAGTATTGTGTAAGGTACACGATCGCAAGTCCGAGAGCAATTCCCACTACTCCGCATCCGAAGTAGAAGTACCACCCGTCGGTCTCTTCGTGCAACAGCATATATGTTGTGATCGCAAGGAACACAAGCACGAGAGCGATTGTAAGGTAATACCCGATGTTGAGCGCCTTGATGACATCTCCGTCGTCATCCTTTATGCGGACGATGCTGATCCCGATGAGGGACGCAATAAGCCCGAAGGCCATGAGTACCAGCGGCAGGAAGATCCAGTTGTCCGACATTGTGCTGGGTGCCAGAGCTACGACCGCCGTTCCGATGATCATCGATCCGATGATCTCCGCTGCGGTAGACTCGAATATGTCCGCACCGCGGCCCGCGCAGTCTCCCACATTGTCTCCCACAAGGTCTGCGATGACCGCAGGGTTCCTCGGGTCGTCCTCCGGTATCCCGGCCTCGACCTTTCCGACAAGGTCCGCTCCGACATCGGCGGCCTTGGTGTATATGCCGCCGCCGAGCTGGGCGAACAGAGCAGCGAATGATGCTCCGAATGCATATCCGACAACGGCGTGAAGCGTGGGTGTCATGCTGTCTCCGCCGATGAATGCGTTGTAAGCAACGACCACGGCGAAAAGTCCGCCCAGAGAGAGCAGTGACACCGCGATTCCCGATATCGCTCCTCCGCGGAACGAGCACACGAAGGCATCGTTGAACGATTTCCTTGCGGCGCTGGCAGTTCTTATGTTGGCGTTGACCGATACCTTCATCCCAATGTATCCCGAAAGGATGGAGAAACCGGCTCCGATGAGGAAGGCAACGGCCACTTTATAGTTGAGATATTTGGCTATGTCTCCGCCTACGGCGAAGCCAACAACCGCTATCACGATCGCCAAGATTATGCTGATGATCCCTATCGTCTTGTACTGACGCCTGAGGTATGCCATGGCGCCGGTCTCGATCGCGTCGGATATCTTCTGCATCTCAGGAGTACCCTTGTCTCTCGACCAGATGTTCCTGAAGAAATACACAGCGAAAAGCAACGCGACGACCGCGGCGATGGGGATCATGAAGAGCATATTGTTTAAATCCAGTATGTCTATCATTTTGGTTTAACCCCTCTTTAAAGAATCCTATACCTATTTCTTCTATTTAATGGTTAAAGGTATTGGATATGGGGCTGCCATCAAGCGTACGGACCGCACCAGAGGCCCTTTTCTTCAGCTATTTCAGAAAGCTCTTTTACGGCAAGTCCGCCGTTCTTTTCCTCGCAGATGAATATCCTTCTGCCTTCCCCGATGAACCCGGCCCCCACTGTGGCGATAGGGTTGAAGACCTTTATTTTAAACGATCTTTCCGCGCAGAGCGCCCCTATGTTGCATGTGAGCGAAAGGACAATGTCGGCCTGCCCGAACAGTTCTTTGTCGTATTTCTCAACGACCTTTTTCTCGATGCAAGAGGCGGTCGTGTGCAGCACCCCCAACACTTCTATGCCGTCATCCCTCAATGCGGCCGCGAGCCTCTCGGCTGATTCCGTCCCGCCTATGTCAAAACACAGTCTGGCACACGTGTTGCACGTCCATATGACGACCTTCTTTCCGATAAGGTCATCCTTCAGTTCCGAATAGGGCCTGTCCCGTAATACCATCAACACATCTTAGAAATCTTTGCACATGTATAATATTACTGCCCCGCGGAGACCGCAGCGAAAGACGGCGCTAGATATCCCATGCTCAGCTATGGAGGCGCCGTCGCAGTCCACCGACAGATTTTATATGATGCAATACTTGGAGTGAAAGGAAAGGTTATTGAAATGACAGACCTAGAACTTATTCCGGTAAAGGACATCAAAATAACGAAGAACATGTCCGCGGACCAATTGCTGAGAGCAATGGGAGAGGCAGGGGGATTCACCGCCCAGAAGCTAGCGGATGCTACGAACATCGCGGAAGCCATGGCGAAGGACAAGGACTGTCTGAAGATACTTTCATTTCCGGCGTGCATAATGGCGACGGGGACCAGAGGAGTGATCGTTGATATGGTAAAGAACGGGCTCGTTGACCTGATCATCACGACCTGCGGCACGCTCGACCACGACCTCTCAAGGACATATGCCGCATATTACAAGGGGGATTTCATGATGGACGACGAGATGCTGAGAGAAGAACATGAGATCAGCAGGCTCGGGAACGTCCTCGTTCCGGACGAGTGCTACGGCATCGTGCTTGAAGAGAAGCTCCTTCCGATGTTCGACGAGATATTCGCCGATGCCCAGTCCATGGCGACCCATGAGATAATAGATGCAGTGGGCTCGAGACTGAAAAACGAGGACAGCCTTCTTTACCAGTGCCATAAGAGAAAGATCCCCATCGTCGTCCCGGGGATAACGGATGGGTCCTTCGGATGCCAGCTCTGGATGTACTATCAGACGCACAGGAAACTGCGCATAGACCTCTTTGCCGATGAGCAGATGCTGAGCGAGATGACCAACAATGCGAAGAGGACGGGAGCGCTCATCGTCGGCGGAGGGATATCCAAACACCATGTGATATGGTGGAGCCAGTTCAGAGGCGGCCTGGATTACTGCATATATCTTACCACAGCCGAGGAATATGACGGCTCACTCTCCGGCGCACGCATCAGAGAGGCGGTGTCGTGGGGCAAAGTGAAGGCAGACGCAAAGAAGATGACTGTGGAAGGCGATGCCACCATAACCCTGCCAATGATATACGCAGGGGTCATCAGCAGGATCTGATATCTGCTGTCAGCGCGATGAAGGATACAAAAGAGGGATAAAGATGAAAGATGCCGGACACCGCGAATGCATAAGGGCTGCGCTTGATCATGAGGTTACAGACAGGACACCTGTCAACAATTTCGCGCTGGTAACGGCCGCAAGGAGCGCCGGATTCACTGTCGAGCAGGCAAGAAGGGACCCGAAGATCTCTGCAAAGGTCTCGGTGGACTACGCCATGAAGACGCTGTCCGATTTTGTCAAGCCTGTCCTGGATTCGCAGGTACCGTTCGCCGATATCGGAATGGACGTGAGATTCCCTGAGGACGATTACGGATTCGTCAAGGCACATCCGGTGGAGGATGCGGAGGACATCGACGGGCTGGCATTGTTCGATCCGAACATAGCGAAGGACTGCCCTCAATTCACGCAGGTCATGGTGGAAGGATTGAAAGAGACCAGCAGGATATTGGATGAAGATCTACACATATGTGGGCTGTCCTGGGGACCGATCACCACGGCGGGCTATCTCATGGGAGTGGAGAACATGATCATGATGACGATGATGGACCCGGATGTCGCAAAGAAACTGATAAAGAAGTCGGCGCCGTTCGTCACTGCGCTGCAGAACAAGATGATCGAGTCCGGCGCGACCGTCATGTGGATGGCGGACCCAACATCGTCTGGGGACCTGATATCTCCGGACATG
>WQTN01000074.1 GCA_009786295.1 Methanomassiliicoccaceae archaeon | reverse complement strand
CATGCCGAACTCGGGATTGTACTATGCCCCTGACGGTCCTTACGGAAACCCGGCCGACCTGATGAGGGAATTCAAGATAGATGAGGCCCTGCAGGCAGCAGAATTCACCGCAGACCATCTGGCAAAGGACATCGAATACGTTACGCCGAAGCTCGTTGCAGCAGGCGCGGACGGATTCAACTTCGACACGACCGCATCAGCGGGAGACGCCGACTTCGTCGGTACGCTGAAAGGAGTGGAGGCGCTCAGGAAAGCCTGCCCGCACACATACATCATGCTGGGAATGGCAGGAGAATCTGTAATGGGTATCCACGGCTCCATCAAATACAAGGGAGAAGTGGTTGCAGGAAAATACCCGCACCAGCAGGTAAAGCTGGCGGAGAAGGCCGGAGCGAACGTTTTCGGCCCGGTCGTTAACACTAACACAAGCAAGAGCCTCGCATGGAACATGGCGCGCTCGGTCACCTTCGTGAAAGAGTGCGTGAGAGTCGCAAAGATACCCTGCCACGTCAACATGGGAATGGGTGTCGGCGGAATACCGATGTGGGAGACCGCACCCAACGATGCCGTCACCAGATGCAACAAAGCAATGGTGGAAGTCGCAAAGGTCGACGGTGTATAGGTCGGGGTGGGAGACACAGCCGGAATGGCAGTCCCCCACTTTATGGCCTCAGGAATGGGAGGTATCAGAACCGCAGGAGACCTTGTTGCAAGGATGCAGTTCTCAAAGAACATGAAGATCGACAAGGCAAAGGAATATGTTGCCAAGAAACTCGGACTGTCCACCCTTGAGATCGCTGACGAGCATATACTGAGGGAACTCAGAGAGGAATTAAAGATCGGTGTCGTGACCGGTGTACCCGGCGCGCCGAGAGGCATCGCGGCCAAGATGAACATCGAAAGGCTCATTGACACCAAGATCAACAGTTGTGAGATCTTCCGGGGGATGACCAAGAGATAAAACTTTTCGAAAAAAGGTGCAATGACCTCACGTCATTGCACCACACTTTACGAAAAAGGAGATTTATTTTATGTCTGAAAATGAAAACGGAGAAACGTCTGGCGGTACGCTCGTCAGATCTATCACCTGGAAGCAGGGGCTCTTCATTGCGTTGGGCGTACCCATTCTGATCCTTCCGTCGCTGTACGACGTTGCAGGAACACTGTGGGCGTTCTCGATAATAATGTGGACGATCTGCGTTCTTCAGGGGTTCTTACAGAACACGGCGTACGGCGAGATGGTCACCGTATTCCCCCGAGCGGCAGGCCTTCCGGGCTGTGCTCAGGTGGTGTTCGAACCTGTAGATAAAACGAAAAAATACAACACAGGAAAAATGATCGGCGCATTCTGCGCATGGTGCTACTGGTTCGCATGGACCCCGGTGGTGTCGATATTCACACTTATGATAGGTGACTATCTTCAGTACTTCGTCCCCGCGCTCGCTGATGTAGATACACTGCTTCTTTATGTGATACTCGGTCTTGTGATCGTAACGGCAATGACGCTCATATCCGCACGTGGACTGACAGGGGGGTCGGTGTTCGGTCTCGTTTTGGCAATAATCGCGATAGTGCCGTTGGTCGTAATCCTCGTAGCCGCACTCTTCACAGGAGGAGACGGCGGAGGTGCAATGTTTGATTTCAGCATCATTACCAATGAGTTCCTGCCCCCGGGGTGGGATTGGGGAGCCACTGATATTATGCTGCTGTTTGGCTGTTTCGCGCTGGCTCAGTGGAGCGGATGCGCTTGGGAAACAGCTGCCTTGTACGGGCCAGAATACAAAGAACCGCACACGGATGTGCCGAAAGCGCTGTTCGCATGCGGAATAATCTGTCTGGTTCTCTACTTCTTCGTGGCGACAGTCGTATACGGATCTCTTGGAGATGCAGGCATCAATGGACACTATAACGCAATCGGAGAATGGGTAGACGGCGCAGGGTACCACTCGATAGGTCCGATCGCAGAAGCTGTGTTCGGCAATATCGGAGGACCGATCGCGCTTACTCTCTTGGTAGCGGCGATGGTACTGATCATTCAGACTGGGTTCCTGGGATCCTCAAGGACGCTGTTCTACATGTCTCATGAGGGCAACATGCCAAAGTTCCTTGGAAAACAGAACAAGCACGGAATGCCTCTCAACGCAATGCTGGTAGTAAGTGCCTTTAACATGATCTTGGTCGTTACTGCGACGGTACAGATCGGAGACTTTGTCGGCGGTCCGATGATGATACTTGCGGCTTCCGCTGTGGCATACTGTCTCGCGCATGTAGTGGCGTTGTCTGCGTATTATAAGTCCAAAACAGATGCTCGTTTCAAGGATCTGGAAAGACCGTTCTCTGCGCCAAAAGGATGGAAATATATCTCACTGGGAATGGTCTTCTATGAGGCCATAATACTGATACCGTGTTTGATCTATTGGATGAACCTCGATGGAGATGGAAACTTTGCCATACAGTTGACCACAATTGTAGGTGTAATCATCCTGTTGGTGTTCTTCCCGATATGGTTCTACACACAACGCACCAATCCCGGAACGATAAACAGTGAAACTGAAGAAACAGATTAAGCAAACCAAACAGACGGCGGCAACGCCGTCTTTTACAATATTTATCTTCTTTTATTGAAAAATGCGGTCGGAGAGCCGCAGCAGAAAGTTAACAATCTTTATAAACCATCACAAACAGCTAATGGAGTATAAACAACATATTATTTATAGTATAACCTATGATATTTTACAAGTATGTAGTATGGTTATTTATTTGATGACGTTTTTCTAGTATAATTCACAGGATAATTCCGGTCGGGTTCAAGACAGCTTGACACGCTCGGGAGCCCCTAGTGAATGGAGGAAGAAAATGAAATCAAATCAATATGCAGGAAAGCAGATGATGCACGGACTCAAGTTGGATATTTTTTCTCAGGACGGCATCGAGGCGATCGACAGAGCGACCATGGATGTCCTATCGAATTACGGCATTCAGGTCTCTGACGATGAGGGACTGAAACTCTTCGAAAAGGCCGGTTGCCGGGTTGATTATAAAACAAAAATGGTAAAAATACCGATGGGAGTTGTCCGCAAAGCTCTTGCCTCGGCACCGAAGACATTCTATCTTCACGGAAGAGAAGAGAACAGGGTCGTAAAGCAAGAATACAACGGACGTGTGCACTGGACCTGTTTCGGGACCGGCATACAGGTATGCAATTACCTCGGAAACGGAAAATTCGAGACCCGCGACTCTACAGATGCGGACCTGGCAAGGTGCGCAAAGCTTTGCGACTGGGCAGAGGGCATATCTTACTTCTCGCTTCCGGTATCCGCAAGGGACTGGGCAGGCAAAGGAGCGGAAGATGTCCACGAGCTGCTGACATCAATAGAGAACACAACGAAACACTTCCACCACATAGATCCGGTCGGAGAGCACGTTGAGTATTACAGGGACATAGTATTGGCATATTACAAAGGGAATGAGAAACTCGCCCGCGAGAAACCGATAATGTCCATGCTTGTATGTCCGACAAGCCCTCTGGAGCTGAGCCACAATGCGGTTCAGGTCATAATAAAGGGAGCGAGATACGGAATACCCGTCAATGTACTGAGCATGGCAATGGCGGGAGGGTCGTCGCCGGTATATCTGGCCGGAACCCTCGTCACGCATAACGCAGAGGTCCTTTCAGGGATCGTTCTGAGCCAGATAGCATACCCCGGAGCACCCGTATGGTATGGAAGCTCGACAACGACCTTCGATCTCAAACGCGGAACCGCGCCGGTAGGATCGCCTGAACTCGGCATGATCAGCTCGGCAGTAGCGAAGCTCGGGCAGTACTACGGACTGCCAACTTATGTCGCCGGCATGTAGACTGACTCCAAAGTACCTGATTCCCAGGCGGCTCACGAGAAGACGATAACATCTCTTCTCCCTGCATTGGCAGGAGCCAACACGATATACGGGTCAGGTATGCTGGAGCTTGGAGTTACGTTCTCGATGGAACAGCTGGTGCTAGACAACGATATAATCGCTATGCAGAGAAAAGCCATGGAAGGGGTTCTGATATCCGACGAGACGCTGGCTGTCGATGCGATCAAAGAGATCGGCACAGGCAATGATTTCCTCGCACATCAGTCCACAATGAACAACATCGAACTCGCGTCAGACCCGCAGATATTCGACAGATATATGATCGGAGACTGGAGAGCGGCAGGGTGTAAGAACGCGGTTGACGTCGCACACGGGGTCGTTGAAGATGTCATGAAGAACCACGTTGTAAAACCCATACCGGAAGACATACTGAAGGAAATGAAAGCGATCGTCAAGAAAGCAGATGACGAATTCAACAAGAGGAAGTGATACATTGTCGTTAGAAACATTAACAGGAGAAGCAAAACAAGCGGTCATGGCGTTCGATGCCAAAAAGAGCGTCGATGTGGCCAACAGGGCCGTTGTGGAAAAGGTCGATCTCGTCAAGCTCATTGAGAACGGCTTCACCGACGGGATGTTGGAGATAGGAAAACTGTTCGAGGCAAAAAAGCTGTTTCTGCCGCACATAATGGCAGCCGCAGCCGCAATGAACGCAGCATTGGACGTCCTATCGCCCGAACTTGAGAAGAGCGGAAACAAGGTCAGCGAAGGCCTTGGCAAATTTGTGATATGTACGATCGAGGGAGACATTCACTCCATCGGGAAGGACATCGTCGCAATAATGCTGAAGGTAGCAGGATTCACCGTTATCAACATAGGTAGGGACGTACCTCTCAAAGACATCGCCAAAGCCTGCAAAGACAACAATGCCAGATATGTGGGCACCTCTGCCCTTATGACATCCACGATGGTCAACCAAAAGACATTCGAGGAACTCCTCAACAAAGAGGGCATAAGAGACAAGCTGATCACGAACGTCGGCGGAGCGCCGGTCACCCAGGAGTGGGCGGACTCCATTGGCGCGGATGTATACTCCGAGAACGCATCCGACGCTGTTGCAAAGATGACAAAGATCGCAGGTTAAGTCCATTTTCAGAGGATGAGAAAATGGATGTAAATGAAAAAATGGCCGAATCCCATAAGAGGAGAGTGAAATATGGCTACATGATGGCCCTGTTTTGCGCTGTCTTCTGGGGTATCTGGTATGTCCCTGGCACGTTCATATGGAACTTTGACATTGTCAATGAGTTCCAAGAACTTGTCAACGGATCTCCCGAATTCGGAGTGAAAGGATTCATCGCAGCAGCGGTAATGATCACTGCCCTGAATGCGGCATTTGTGATATTATCGTACTTCCTGTGGAACCTTGGCCTCGGAAAGGCAAAGTTCTCCGAGATGAAGAGAAGCGTACTGGAGCT
>WQTN01000073.1 GCA_009786295.1 Methanomassiliicoccaceae archaeon | reverse complement strand
CTCAATGGCTTTTTTTACGTCGGTCCCGGTCTTTACCCCCGCACCGCAAAGGACGGAGACAGAACCGTTCACTGCTCTGACCGCCTCTACTGTCTCCTCTATTATCCTGGGGTTCGCCGAGGTCACCGAAACATTCCCTCCGATGAGCTCCGGAGGCTCCACAGCAACGAAGTCCGGCCTGAATTCCGCCATCTGCACCGCGGACTGAACATTCTCCGCACAGACTACGGTCATAAGCTCAACCCCTTTCGACAGTTCGATGCATTCTCCGATCTGCCTCTTGGGTATCTTATGCTCAGAATGATTTATCAGCGTCCCGACCGCGCCGCATCCCTTCACCATCGACGGCGTTATCCAGCCCGTGGCGGAACCTGCCGCATGCGGATCCACGTTCTGGGACAGAATTGGTATCGAGACGCTTTTTGAGATATAGCTCAGATCCACCGTCGGAGGGCAGGCGCATATCGTCACTCCTGTCTCCTCCGACACAGACTCGCACGCTTTAGCGATGACAAGCGCACCGTCCTTCTCCACTTCGCTGTATGTCTTGAAGTTTACTATTATAGCGGGTTTTGATATCTTCTTAACCAAGCTTCTCGAACCTCGTCTTCAATTCCTTAAGGACCTCCGGCCTGGAGGTGTACTCCATCTCCTCTGCAGGGAGAATGGAGGGTGTGAAGGGTCCCTGCGTCCTGAGGAATCTGCTTGTCTTGATCGAGTTGGCGCGGGCGATGTCAAATGTGGAGTTGCCGAAGAAATCTACCGGAATGTGTTCTCCGCCTTTGGAGTTCGGTTTCTCTAGGCCCTGGAACTTCCCATCATTGAGCTGGAGGCCGAGGCAGCATATCCTCGGCGGTCCGTCGAAGTATGTGGGATCGGAGTCTTCCGGCGAGCAGGGGTAGAATGTGCCGTAATGGGATCCTCTCATCCACCCTCCCGCTATCCATGATGTCATCAGGAACGGCTGTGTATATTCTCCCACAGAGGGGAGACCGCTCTGACTGCGGCATACGCACACAGGGTCGTCCTTTCCGACGTATTTCCCTGCTGTAAGATTGAGTTTATCTGTTGAGACCACACAGGCGGGACCTATCCCTGCCCTGGAGTTTATTCTCTTTATTGCATATCTGGAAGTGTCGCCGAGAAGCGCAAGGATGTTCAAGGTCTCCTCTGGCGAGGACATGACCACTTTTTTGTTTTCGAGAACATCGTGTATCTCGATGTCAAACCCTTTCTTCGCTCTCGCGTCAACAACAAGACCTGTCGTCGTGAACGGGTCCAGGAAGATCCTTGACAGGATCGGAGAGTATGCGGACGGCTCTGTCTTGTCCGCAATGAAGAACAGCATGGGTTCGGACCCCCTTTCTTCGAAAGACATCTCGGCCGATCCGGGCCCTGCGCCTTTGACATTTCCTGAGAACGCATCGGTGAGTATGTCCTGGCCCGCTGCGTACAACTTCATTGATTTGGCGATCTTGGCGGCTTCCTGGAAACATTCCCAGGCTGCGCCGTGTATATCCTTGTGATTTTCCCCTTTGTAGTGGGACATGAAAAGGTTGATGTCATCCCCAACTCTGGTCACGTAGAAATCTTCGAGGATCCCTTGTTTCTGTTTGTCTGCCAGAATGTCCCTGGCAACCTGCATCATGGATGGATGAGGTCTTGAGTGCCCTACAACAGATCCGACATCCGCCTTGATAACTGAGACGGTTACTTTCCCTTTGGCCATGGGTTTACTGTATAATATTACCTATTAAATAATAATACGTTAAATGAACCATCGGGATCGATCATTTTCCTGCAAATGCGGACAAATGACGCGGTTTGAAAAAGGATGCCCGATTCATAGTAAATTGCCAAACTTATCCAGATGATTTGTCTCGTGAAGTGCAATTTTATATAGTTATATGTATATAAATATAGGATTCAGTATAATATATTTATTAGTCTTTTGTCAAATAGACACGCTTATATCTAAAACTATTGCTGTAGGATTCGGGGGCTTAATAATCAAAGCAAAAGGCCACTATGAAAATCCATATAGACGTGTTAAACGAGTATATCCAGCAAAGTTAAAACCGAAAATCGCGGTTGCGGTGATCATAATTCTGTCCGTTCTCGCAATGTCGGCTTTACTTACTGAAACAGAGACTACATCTGCAACCCCGGATGTATATGTTGATACAGTTTCAGACCTTTCATACGAGATGGTCAACGCATCATCCGACATAAGCATCGGCCTGACTGGAGATTTCGTTGATGATCTGGTACTGAACGGCACGGTGCTGGCAACCATCAATCATAACTATAATATCACAATTTACGGCGATGGCGCACTGGTCGCAAAGACCGGGACCCTGCATTTCAACATTACAAACAACGGTGCGGGCACGATCAAATTCGAAGACGTGGAGTTTGCGAATGCAGGCAATGCGGGTACCGGCGGCATGCAGCTGCAGGGAGGGAACTGGGAGTTCGTGAACTGTACGTTCAAGAATCTCACAAGAACGGCGATAACATTCAGCGGAGCTGCGAATGATGCTTACTTCATAGACTGCACGTTCAGCGGCAACAGCAGCAGGGCGCTGTTCCTGGCAGGAGGATTGTCCAGCAACATAGCCGAGTATAACTTCAAGAATTGCCTGTTCGTGAACAACAGCGTATCAGGTTACGGCGGCGGGGTCATCTATTCGTGGAATTCTTACACCAGCATAGACATCGACGGCTGCGCGTTCACTGGCAACAAAGC
Organism: Methanomassiliicoccaceae archaeon; assembly: GCA_009786295.1. GTDB lineage: Archaea > Thermoplasmatota > Thermoplasmata > Methanomassiliicoccales > Methanomethylophilaceae > Methanoplasma. The sequence continues at coordinate 2,577 of WQTN01000073.1, read as the reverse complement.
GATCGGAACAGGTACGACAAGCGGCAGCGACAACAGAGTGGACGGAGGTGCGTTATACATCAATGCGTCCTCGAATTGGGGATGCAGTTTGAACATTCTTAACTCATATTTTGAGAATAACTTCGCTCAAGATGACGGAGGAGCAATAATCGTGGAAGGCGCGAAGACCAGCACCCGCATCACGAGCCGTATCATCAACTGCACATTCACCGGAAACACTGCGGCCGGGGCGTCCTATTGGTCAACGGCCGGCGGGTTAATCTCGGCCGGAATAACTAACGGTTCCGGAGGAGCCATCAGTTACTTTGGGTTAACGGAGTCGTCCATAACCAACTGTACGTTCTATAACAACGGCATAACGAACGTTTACAGAGGACCCGGAACCAACTGCGGCAACGTAGGCGGAGGAGGAGCCGTCGGAGTGGATACTGATGATTCTATAACAGATCCATCGCTTTTGCCGCCGTGCCCGGTACTGAGCAACAATATCTTCGTCGGCAACTATGTGAGCAGGAACGTTTACGAAACCAATACCGTCATGGGCATCAATATCTCCTCTGGGTTCGGAGTAATCCCGACCCCTTACACCGGCAATGTTTTCGTAATGACAGGGGCTGATGCGGACCGTCAGGATCCTCTGGTCATCGCCCGCCCCATCACAAACAACGGCAATATCGGATACGACAACGGGAACACCGCCTTCGACAGGTCCGGTTCCGGCAGCGCGCTCCTCGGTCTGACCAGATACGCAAATGACCTGGGCATAGATGCTGAATCCGGTCTGACCGTAGCGAATATTTTCATTAATATATCCGGCGGAGTGCCTGTCAAAGAGGCTCTCGGGGACCCTGTGGGTTCCGAGGGGAACAAAGGGCTGCGGTATTACTATATGCCGAGCCCGACATCTGACGAGCTCTACCGTGACGGTTCCGGCCCGTATTTCGACTCGGCCTTTACATCGTTCGATGCGCTCGGGAACCCCCGCGATGTCTTCCCCAATGCAGGCGCGATCGAGATATATTGGACAAAATTCAATCCGGGTCATGATGGCGCATGGTCGACCGTACCGACTCAGATCGACAACCCGGCAGATATCACCGATCCGTACTTCGTAGTGAAGAGCCTGAATTTTGCGACCAACAGCATGTATTATGTTGCGACGGACAATGGGCTTCCTTCTCCGGAAATAGTCGCCATGCCTCGGTCGGCTCTGATCCCCGACGATGCCCAATACGGCTTTGTGGGCTGGAGAAGCAGCCAGCCGGACCTGGGCTGGTGGGATCTGAACTGGGCCAATGCCAACAGCGTGACGGAGACCAATCTCAGCGATTACCTGCTCGCGCATTCGGTATCCAGCCTTCCTGCCGACGCCTTCCCTCTGCACCAGCCGGGAGAGCTTGTGCCATCGACCAAGCAGACCCTCACCGCAGTGTGGAGGCTCAACGAATACAGAGTGGACTTCAGCCTCAATTATGCGGATCCGCCGGCACATCCCGTTGCAGAAGACAACTATTGGCTTCCTAATCCCTCGGACATAACCCAGGGAGGCTATGACAGCTCGGGAGCAGGGATCGTCGTTCCGCCTTATGTCGGAGTACCTTTCGGCGACCATATCAAACAGCCAAAGGCCGATCCCGTCAGGGCAGGCTACATCTTCAAGGGATGGTACAAAGATCCGGGCTTCCTGACTGCCTGGGACTTCGCTTCTGATACAGTAGGGGGAGATACTGTGCTTTATGCGCAGTGGGTGGCAGGCAGGCCTGTCGTGTTCCACAGCACCGACGGCGCATTTGTGTCGACCGGAGATACTGCAGAGATCATGGTCGAGATAGGTTCCCTCGTTCCTAACCCCGGGACCGTTCCGTTCCTTTCTGCACCCGTTTACGGAACCCATATCATTGAAGGATGGTACGTCGGCGATGAATTCGGCGTGGATTACGCAACAGCCCATAAGTGGGCATTCCCCGCGGACACCGTCGGCATCCCAGATCCGCCGTATGATACCATCCCCTATGCAGCGCTGCATCTCTATGCGAAATGGGTCGCTGCAGCAGTAGGACAAGAGTACCGTATCACTGCGACCGCAGACGACGGATCATCAATAGATCCGAGCGGGATCGTGAACGCTGCCGGAGGGAGCAATAAGACATTTGTGTTCTCTGCAAAAGCGGGATACAGGATCACCGCCGTCTATGTGGACGGGGTTGCGGTCTCACACCAAGAATTGGCATCCGGCGCGTACACCTTCTACAACATCAGGAGCAACCACTCCATCAACGTTGTGTCCATGCAAGGAGGCGGTCCCATCGGGGACGACCCCGATGACGGCGGAGACCAAGAAGGAAAAGAAAGCGGCAGCGGAGACGGCGAATGGGCCGTCCTGAACCTCATCTGCGCCATACTGACGATATTCACCGGTATTATAGCAATCATAGGGGGAAGGGACCGCACAAGGAAGGAAGATGATGACGGAGAAAGATCAAAGACCGCTCTGTCGTTCAGAGTCCTGGCACTGATCCTCGGCATAGTCTCGGTGATAATCTTCTTCCTTACGGAGGACTGGACCGTACCGAATGC
>WQTN01000072.1 GCA_009786295.1 Methanomassiliicoccaceae archaeon | reverse complement strand
CAGAAGGCCCGCGTCGTCCGTATATGGAATGTCATTCTTCAGTACCGACCACACCACAGTAAGGAACTTTCTGGCGCATGCCACCAGGACCTCTTTGTGAGCCATACCCCTTCCTTTCAGCCTATTATACATGCGCGTGACCACTGAATTCTCCATGGTATTCACGTGGACGAACGCCGCCTGGCACAGGAGGCGGCGCGCGGCCTCATCCCCGCGGTGCGTGGCCGCACAGCGGTGCGAAATCTCTGCCGACTGCTTCATCTTGGGAACTACTCCGAAATACGCAGTGAACTCGTTGCGCGTTCTGAACCTTCCAATGTCGATGATCATTGATGCCAGATATGCCGCCGAGACCCTGCCGAAACCTGGTACCGATTGGATCAGATCATATATCCGCAGCCCGCTGAATATGTGTCCGACAAGCTTGGCCTCCTCATCCGTTCTGGACTTTATGGATCTGGCTTCGCTGATGAATATCAGCAGACAGGGGTCCTTTGTTTGTCTCATCTCTTCCATCGCCACTTCCGCCCTGAGTTACGACAAGGGTTTGAACCCGATGTAGTCGTGAGCGGCGGGGATCGGGACGCCGAGAGCCTCGTACATCTCCCTTTGTTTCTTTGACACTTCGTTGAGCCGCCACCGGTCGTTCATATATGTTATCTTCAGTTTATTCAGCAGGGATATGATATCCGGTATCCACACATTCCTGCCGAGGCCGGCGGTACGGAGTCTTGAGGCCAGGACGTAATGCAGGGTCACGGCCACAAACTCAGCGAAGATCATGCCGCGGGCGGAGTTCTCGGATGAGAGGTAGCTTATCCCTCCTTCCAATTCGTCCTTGAAGGTCTCGAACAGTTTTTCGATCTCGTTCTTTAATCTGTAGGCGGCGAGCACATCCTCCGCCGGATCGTCCGATGTGGTCAGGATGATGATCTTCCCACATTTGTTCAGCTCGAAACTCATCGCGTTCCGTTTTCTTTCCGCCGAGACCATACCGTCCTTCCCCCTTCCGATGTCGAACATCTTCAGCAGGGGGCGGTCCGCCCTGTTCTTCACGAGTTCTTTGAAAATGCCGGGATGCCATTTGGCCCCGGACATCCTTTTTTCAAAGTCCGTTATCCTGGCAAAAAGAATGTTCCGCTGATCGTTCATGCTGTTCTCGTCAAGGAACACGATCGTCCTGGAGATCTTTCCTTCGACAGGTTCCGACACGGTCTCCCAGATGTGTACAAGGGAGCCGCCAATCATGCGGCAACAGACGGGGTCATCCAGATGTTTGTTGCTTTCAGATATGAGCTCCTTTGCCGTCTTCAGGCCGAACGGCATGGGAATGGTGAATCCCAACCCCTCTTCGAACATGAACGAGATGTTGCTCGGACTGTAGAATCCCCTGTCCATGATGGCATGCGAAGACGGTGCTCCAAGGTCCTTAAGGTCTGTTACCATGCCTTTCAGGGTTGACTTGTCAGCTATGCTCCCTTGGCACAGTTTGTAGTAAACGGGCATGTCGCGGTCAAGAGAGTGGGCAAGGCTGAAACTGACCTGCGGGAGTTTCGTCCTGCGGTAGTCGTCGCCGTATTCCAGCATCTCAAAGAGCTTTGACGATGAGCCGAAAGAGGTCATGTCGAGTATGACGGTTCTGTCATCCTTCATCATGCTCTTCGAATATGCCGCGATCGCATTCTCTTTCTTTCCCACCCTGGAAAGGAACCCTGACAGGTATTGGGAGGTAAGATCGTCCTCGGCACCCAGCAGCTCGGCGGCAAATGTCTCCTCGATCTGGTTCTTGATGTTCCTGAGCGTCTTGGGGCAGGATATCCTGAGCATTGCCACAGCAAGGATGCGTTCGGCATCGCTTTTACCGAATGCTTTCTCAAGGGAATCAGCTATTCCTGACTGTTCGGCGAGCTCTTTCAGGAGATGGTATTGTCCGAACGTCCTGCTCTCTTTGATCACCAGCCGTTTCTTTTCCGGAAGGAGGTTGCCGTCCTCGTCGCAGGGCCCGATGTAAACGCGTTTCTGTCTGCACTGTTTCTTCTCAGAATCCCACTCTCCGGTGCATTCGTACAGATAGTGTTTTCCTTTGATCTTCTGAACAACAGTGAATGTCATATTGTTATTAGATATGACAATGCAAATATATAAAAATGCATAGGGAAAAATAGGCTGCCAGACTCAGAGAGGTGCAGCTCGGGCAGAGCGTATTGTCATAACATCATGCGGAAGTGGCGTATAAACAATATAAAATCCTGATAAATTCAGTTCTTTCCAGCCTATATTCAACTCGATTAAGTTGGCAAAGACAGCAGCGAATTATCCAACGAAATCATTGCGCATTGTTTTTGTATGTCTTTTTTCGTTGATTATGAAGTTATATGATACTGCCCTCATGTTGCCCACCATTCCTGATGTGACATATTGCTGAGAGAATATTGCACCATATATCTGAGAAGCTGATATTCCTTCAAAGCTGGGGTTATTTTCGATATTCATTTTGTAGGCGTTAGTATTTCCAACCTTTTCCACAAACTGTTCTGATCCGTATCCGCTTAGTATTTTTTTGTAACCGTCCGGATCCTTTATTTTTACCGCTAATAGAATTGGTGCGATGACATGCCAAAAAGCAGTAGACGCAACGAATCCGCGATAATAAGCACCTCTGCTGCCAAGTTCTCTTTTGACTTCAATATGTCCTTGAAGCTCCTGCAGATACTTGTTGCAATCCCTCAGTGTGAAACTTTCAGTCATTTCTTTCACTGTCGCCGAGAGTATTGCACTCGTGTCATCTGCGCCGACTAACAACGATATATATTCAATCCCTTCGACCTCTCTGATCTGAAACTTCATATCATAGAACCTTGAAAGATACGCATATCCGTCTGTTCCTTCGCCATAGAGTTTTTTGACCATGTTTCCCAATTGTTCAACATTTGTCGAGAATACAACTATTATCTTTTCATATCCGAATACGAATTTTATTCTTTCCAAAAGTTTCATTGCGAACGTCGGGCTACATCTGTCGAGTTCGTCTATGAACAGCACCAGTCTATCTGCCTTGTCTTCTATCAATATGTCGACGAGTTCTTCGAATTTTTTTCTTATTTTCATTTCTTGATCAAATGGTTCCAAAATATCCTTTCCCAGTGCTTCCCTGATACGTTCCATATCAACGTTGATGCCGATGGCGTTGAGCACTGTCTCAAATGCCGCAGATATCACTTTCCATTTGTCTTTCCCTATTTTACTGTCCCAATCCTTCATTTCAGGAACCAATGTTGCCATCAGGGTGATGAGTGGATCAATATCAGAATCACATTTCCAGGCGTTATAGTAGACCGGATAATAGTTTCCAGATAGAGAGATATCTTTGAATTCGTTAATCTCCCTGATCCTGTCTTTTCTGTCATCTTTGAGCTTGTTGTTCAGAGCGCGGAGGACGATCTTAGCCTGTTTGACGAAATATGTTTTTCCACTACCCCACTTGCCATCAAGAAAAATTGAAAAACTGCCCTCTATTTCATCAATCACTGATATCAGATCGACAATATCGGCATTCCTTCCGAGATTGCCCCCGTGCAGTAGTTGTTCAAGCTGGTCATCATCAAGGTCAATATCTGTGCGTCTGATCATCTGTGCTCACTTTCCATCCTATATCATCTTTGACAATAATAAACTAAATTATGAAGAATTTGATGACTCGATGGAGATGCGTTCTTTCCTATCTTTGTCACTTCTGTCTGTTCTTCTTCCCCTGGTCTCCCCTTTGTCTTAAAACTTGGTCTGCGTATCGGCTTTTCCGCTTCACTTTTTTCTTTTGTTTCCGGAACTTGCGCTCCTGTTTTCTTTCAGCGTAAAATCACGTATCGCAGACCTTCGGACAAAGACCTTGGGGTTCGCCCCGGGTTGAAGAACTATGGTTGTGACAAAGAACAACGGAAACAACGAGAAACTCTTTAGAGAAACCTGTTATGAGAACGGAGACAACATCTCCATCCTTTCCTCTGATATGGTGTACACGTACATCACGGAGGAGGACATCAAAACAATCGTGAAGTACGGATGAGGAGAGGAAGACCTTGACATCATGGTCAGATCGGAAGAGAGAGCGGACGAGATCACACGGCTCGCCGCTTGGATCAGAGAAGCGGGAGAGTTGGATCACGGAATGATGATCGAGGACGATCCGTTCGCAGCCTGCGAATTAGACGAGGACGGCAACTACCCCGAACCGACGGAGGCGTTCTGAATGGGAGACAGGATCTGCATAACACTGAAAGACGGTGAGTATTACTCGCCCACCCTGTACTGCCATTGGGCGGGACTGAGGGCGCTGAAAGCCCTGCATGACGCTCTGGAAGAGTCAAGAAAAGAGAAGGAGAACATCCTCTGCAATCTCATCATCAAGGTGATGGAGGGGGAGTGCTGCGACGCATCGTACTACCTGTACAACAACAGGAAGGATGCCGGAATGACAGACTACGATAATTGGTCGTGGGTGTTCAATATTAACTCGAATACATGGACCACGACAGATCCGGCATTTGAAGGGAGGACGATGAGCAGAGAAGAAGCGGATGAATATGTGAAGAGATACAGACCGTGTCTTTACAGAGAATGCCCTTGCGACGAATCCGGAAAGAGACCTTACTGCATCAACTTCAGGAAGGGGAGATCATCATGAGCGTATTGGGACTCGGGATGATTGTACCCACTGCCGGCGTGAAGAGAATGATGGATCACGACATACTGTTCAGGGTTGGAGTGCAGCAGGCTCTCGCCAACCACTCGAATGGAGATTGGGGGGATCTCTCTGAGAATGACAAGAAGATGAACGATGACGCTCTGAAAGACAGGAAGCAGATCCTTTCCGCATACAACCTCGGAGCGACCATGCAGAGACTTCGATTCTGAATACAGGATCGGACAGGGTCGCCACATTCTCGTTGTCCCTGTCCTCTCTATTCATTCACCTGTTTGAGCGGTTTTTCCAGTAATCTATTCCAGACTGCCCCATTGCCCTGACATTCTCATCCGGACTCGACTGCGGTGTTTCGCATCCAGGAGCAAGTATGAGTCCGCCGTCCCTTCCGGCTGTGTCGATGATCCTGTAGCATTCGGTTGCAATATCGTCCGGAGTGCCGCTCATGATAAGGCTTACCGGATCGATGTTCCCCATGATGGCCATCTTCTTTCCGGCCATTCTTTTTGCTTTTGCTACATCCACAGCATGATCGAAACTGAAACAGTCC
>WQTN01000071.1 GCA_009786295.1 Methanomassiliicoccaceae archaeon | reverse complement strand
AGATGACCGTGCCAGACATGGTCCCTGCCATGAGCAGGTCCGTCGCCATCGTTACGGACGAGGGCGGAATGACCTGCCACGCCGCCATAATCTCAAGAGAGCTGGGGACACCCTGCGTGGTCGGGACCGGCAGCGCTACAGCAACCCTGAACGAGGGAGACATCGTGACAGTTGACGGGACGACAGGCGCCGTTTACAAAGGAGAGATAAAAAAGAAAAAGGAGTCCGGCAGCAACGCGGCGGATGCCGTATCCGAGGTGTCCATTCCCATTACAGGTACCAAGGTCATGGTCAACATGAGCATGCCGGCGAAGGCTGATGAGGTCGCGAGGCTCCCGTGCGACGGCGTCGGCCTCATGAGAAGCGAATTCCTTTTCACCAACTATATCGGAGAGCACCCGTGCGCCGTGATCGACAGCGGGAGGTCGGAGGAACTTATCGAAAAGCTCGCCGACGGCATATCGAAGATCGCAAGGGCATTCTACCCGAGGCCTGTGATCCTCAGAACGTCCGATTTCAAGACCAATGAGTACCGCGACATGAAAGGCGGCGTCGATTATGAACCGAACGAAGAGAACCCCATGATAGGATGGAGAGGGTGCTCAAGATACGTCTCCGAAAACTACAGGGACGCATTCATCTGCGAGCTGAAGGCCATAAAAAAGGTCCGCGATGAGTTCGGGCTGAAGAACCTTCAGGTCATGCTGCCGTTCGTCAGGACCATATCAGAAGTAGAGGAGATCATCGATATGATGACGAAGGTCGGACTCAAAAGAGGACTTGACTTCAAGCTCTATTTCATGGCAGAGGTCCCCGTCAATATATTCATGGCGGAAGAGTTCTGCAAATACTGCGACGCATTCTCGATAGGCTCCAACGATCTTACGCAGCTTGTTATGGGATGCGACCGCGACTCGGACATCCTGGGACGCATGGGTTATTTCGATGAGAGGAATCCGGGCGTGAAAGCGGCGATATCTCAGCTTATCAGAATAGCGCACAAGAACGGAAAAACGGTCGGAATATGCGGGCAGGGGCCTTCTGTGTATCCCGAGTTCGCCGAATTCCTTGTCGAGGAAGGGATCGACTCCATATCGCTCAATCCCGACACGTTCATGAAGACCAAGAGGACCATCGCATCCGCCGAACAACGGGTGCTGCTCAGAGGCCTGAGGAACGCAAAGGGCGAATGAATCAGTAATCGGGACCGTAATTTGACGCGTTCTCGATGAGCCGTTCGTTCAGACCGTCCACCTGCTCCTGTGGGAGCAGCATGGTCGTCACTTCCATAAAGGGGTGCTTAGCCCCTTCTATGATCTTTACATCGTCAAGGGTCCTGAGCCCCCACTTCTCCGCCGTCTTCTCCAACCCGAGCCTGACGTTCAAATCATTAGGCTCAAGCACTATCGAGTTGAATGTCTCAAGCCCCATCTTCTTGGCGGCCATTATCCTGTGGTGGCCGTCGACGACCAGATACCCGTTCCTTCTTTTCACTATGATAAGAGGTTCGTTCAGCCCTCTTTTTATCTCATATTGGCGGCCGATCAGCTCATCCATGTAGACCTCTTTCTGAGTGGGTATGAGTTTATTGATTGGCACTTCCTGATTCGATATCTTCATCCTTATCCCATTCTGCTGCTCGAGGACGTTCTTCACCGACATCACTTTGGCCGGCCTTGATTTTTCTATCTGAGACCTTACAATATCTATATTGGAGATTATCCCGACGATCTTCTTCTCCTCATCCACGACCGGCAGGTTCCTGAGCCCATATCTGAAAAGCACCCTGGTGGCGTCCTCTATGGACATTGACGGCACAGCACAGAGGGTCCCCGGCCTCATGACCTCTCTCATTTTCGCATCCTGCCTGTCCGTGAATCTCAGCAGTTCCTTTGCCGTGACGAATCCGAGCAGATACCCGTTCTCCACTATGGGAAACCCGTGGAAATTCGAATTGGTTATCTTCTCTATGACCTTTGCGACGGTCATATCCGGAGTTACTGTTTGGACATTTCTTATCATGTAGTCTGCGACTGTAAGAGTTGCCATCTTATCGATACCTTATCTTAGAGGAGAATGAAAAACCCTTTGTATATCAGAATATCATTAAATACAAAATAAATATTACAAAATATCACGAAATATAACTTTCGTAGCAAGTGAAAAGAATGAATGCTAAACTGATCTTATTGATCTCTGTACTGATCTTGTTCTCCGGACTGCCCATTGCGGCATTCAGCGATGTCTCCGATGGAGCGGAGCCTGCGGTGATCACCGACGGAACTGGAAGAACATTCGTATATAACGAGCCTACCGAGCACATTGTAACGATGGGGTATGCTTCGACGCTTACGGTCGCGATGCTCGGGGAGATCGATAAAATAATCGCCGTGGACACATATTCCACATATGAATATACAAAGGATGAACGTCTGAAAGATCTTGACGCCGTGAACCTTGGCAGCATATATGCCGCATCGAACAATGACAAAATAGTGACACAGTTCGCTCAATGGGTCCAAGCGGGAAAAATGAGTCTTGACGATACCATCATCCTTACCGCCTATTCTAATGCCAACGTCCTGCGCAACCTGCTTATGAATGAGGTTGGTTTCACCCATGTGCTGATATATCTTTCCATAACAACCTACGAGCAGATCGTTGACTTCGTAAGGAGCATGTCGATCATCGTCACTGGAGAAGTATCGAGAATCGTTGATGATATGAACCTTGTCAAAGAGACCATTGATGATAGATTGGAAGGCATCACCGAAAAAGCAAAGGGCCTTGGCGTGTGGTATACAGCATCTTCCGGAGAATTTTCTGTGGGCAACAGAGGCTCCATAACTGTTTCGCTGATCGAAGCTGCAGGCGGAATCAATGTTGCATACAATTCATCCGTCTCTTCATCGACATACGGCGACAAAAGCAAGATAATACAATTGGTGGAGGCGAACCCGGACGTTGTGATATTCCTGTCGGCAAGCTATAGCAAATCCGTAGGCGACTTCCGCAACGAGGTTCTGGGCGGCAACAGCAGTGTGAAGATCTTGCTTATAGATAAGAATTGGAACAACTACGATCCAGACGCTGCAGAGGGATTATGGGCATTCGCATGCGCAATGTACCCTGACCTGTTCGAAGGTCCGGCTCCGCACACAGAGGAGTCTTCCGGTTCCAATCTGCTGATGTTTGCAGCTGCCGGGACAGCCTTGGCAGTTGTCATACTGATCGCAGCATACTTCCTGATGAGGAGACCATAAACCAATTAAATACAGGGGGCATGTCCCTCTATTTCTATTTCGAAGGTATATGGCAATGACCCCTGACGCAGGCAAAAGAAAGAAAAGATTGCTTCTTACTGTTGTTATACTTGCAGTGATAATTGTCTTCTCTGTCCTGCTGGATCTCTCATGGGCTGCCGACCCTCTTTCGCTGAAAGATGTCTGGGATGTGTTTATCGGCCAAGGTACATGGGGGAGCGACCTCATCGTTAGATTCAATGCGCGCAGAGTCGTCTTCGGAGTCTTTGTCGGTGCGGCCCTCGGGGTCACCGGTGGCGTGATGCAGGCTGTTTTCAGAAACCCTCTCGCATCCCCGTATCTTCTCGGGCTGTCATCCGGTGCTTCTCTTGGAGCGGCCATCGCGATATTGTTCTCGGTGCCGATGATTCCGCTTGCGATTGTGCAACCAGCGCTGGCGTTCGTATTCTGCCTCGGAACCATGTTCCTTGTGTATATTCTGTCAAGAGCAGGAGGCAGCGTCAGGACCGAGACCCTCATCCTTGCCGGAGTTGCGATATCCTCTTTGGTCTCTGCAATTGTGTCGTTCCTCACTTACATCGCGCCGAGCGAAAAGATGGGGGACATCGTATTCTGGTCCATGGGCAGCCTGTCTAAAGTCACATGGGAAGAGATGGCCTTTGCCATACCTGTGATCATAGTAGGAATGATTTTGATGCTGGCACAATCTAAGAACCTGAACGCGATGATGCTAGGCGATTCCCACGCGATGGACCTTGGGGTTGATGTAAGGAAGGTTAGGCTGTTCCTTCTGATCGTCTCTTCGCTTGTCGTTGCGGCCGCCGTAGCATTTGTAGGAGCTATTGGTTTTATCGGATTAGTCATACCGCATATCTTCAGACTGCTTCTCGGACCGGATAACCGCATCATCCTTCCTTTGACAGCATTCGGAGGCGCTGCCTTCATACTGCTGTGCGACTACGTGGCCCACATGGCTTCGGAGTTATATGACGTGATTCCGATAGGTATCGTAACGGCATTCATCGGCGCCCCGTTCTTCATATATCTGCTTTCCAGAAAAAGAAGTGAGGTGGGGTGGTGAACATCCTCGATGTGGATTCTCTGTCTTACAAGTATGAGAATAAGGTCGTTCTGGACCAGGTGTCATTGGGTATCAGAAAAGGAGAGATACTCGGCATACTCGGACCGAATGGCTGCGGAAAGACTACTCTCCTTAAGAATCTGAACCGGAACCTTAAGCCTCATGGCGGATGCGTTCTGATAGACGGAACTGACATAGAGGAAGTATCAAAGAAAGAAATAGCCCAGAATATAGCCTCTGTTCCTCAGTCCAACGAGATTAGGTTCGCCTTCACGGTAAGAGAGATTGTGACCATGGGAAGGATGCCTTTCCAGGAGTCTCTGAGAGGAGAGAGCAGTGCAGACATTGAGATAATAGATAAGGCAATGGAGCAGACCGGCCTGACCGAATTCGCAGAGCGGTACATCAACACGCTCAGCGGCGGAGAGAGGCAGCGTGCAATAATAGCCAGAGCAATAACCCAGACCCCGAAGATAATATTGATGGATGAGCCAACCCTGCACCTGGACATCAACATGCAGTTCGAGGCCCTGGACCTTATTCAGAGACTTTCAAAGGAGAATGACCTCGCCGTGGTGATAGTTTCACATGACCTCCCCATGGTAACGAGGTACTGCGACCGCATTATATTGATACATGGCCACAGGATCTTTGCAATGGGTACTGCTGAGGAGATCCTCACTAAAGAGAACATGAAAATGGTCTTCAATGTCGATGCGGAATTGGAGAGAGATCCTCGCACGGGAAAGAACACAGTGCGTCTTTTCGGGTCATGTAAGGAATGAGTTGTCTGGCATTTGTTCTTTGAATAAAAGAACCATTAAATATTATCTCTTATTATCAGGGCATACTGCCCTGGTAGTGTAGTGGCCTATCATGAAGCCCTGTCGAGGCTTCGAC
>WQTN01000070.1 GCA_009786295.1 Methanomassiliicoccaceae archaeon | reverse complement strand
AAAGAATATTATGCACGGCGCCATCTGTTTGGCCTTTTTGAATATCTTCCTTATCGCCTGCTCCGACTCCCCCATCCATTTGCTGGCTATCTCGGGGCCGCTTATCGATATGAAATTCGCGCCGGACTCGTTCGCCACTGCTTTGGCAATCAGCGTTTTGCCTGTCCCTGGCGGTCCGTAGAGCAGCAGCGCTTTTCCCGGTTCTATGCCCAGCCTTTCGAAGGCTTTGTGCCCCTCCGTCGGGATGAACACCTCTTCGATCTCCGTCCTTATGTGTTCCAGACCGCCGATGTCCTTCCATCCGACCTTCGGTATCTCCACAAAGACCTCCCTCATGCCGCTCGGTTCGATGTCCGCAAGAGCATCGGCGAAATCCGTCATGTTCACCTTCATCGTTTCTAGCACGGGCTGAGGCACGGGCTTATCTAAGTCCAGTTTTGAAATGTGCTTGCTCAGACACTTCATCGCCGACTCTCTCGCCAGCGATGCCAGGTCCGCTCCGACGAATCCCTGGGTCATTGCCGCCAGTTCTTCGATCTTCACGTCGTCGGACAGCGGCATATCTCTTGTGTGCACTTCCAAGATGCTCCTTCTTCCGGACATGTTCGGGACACCGACCTCTATTTCCCTGTCGAACCTCCCCGGTCTCCTGAGGGCCGGATCTATCGCATCCTCTCTGTTCGTCGCCCCGATCACTATCACGTCTCCTCTGCCGCCCATTCCATCCATGAGCGTCAGAAGCTGCGCGACCACGCGCCTTTCGACCTCCCCGTATGTCGAGTCTCTGTTCGGGGCTATCGAGTCGATCTCGTCCAGAAATATTATGCTTGGAGCGTTGTCCTCTGCCTCCTTGAATATCTGCCTCAGCCTTTCCTCGCTCTGGCCGTAGAACCGCCCCATGATCTCCGGTCCGCGGATCGAATAGAACGACGCGCCGGACTCGTTCGCAACAGCCTCCGCTATCAGGGTCTTACCGGTTCCTGGGGGGCCGTACAGCAGTACGCCCTTCGGCGCAGATATGCCCATTCTGTCGAACAGTTCCGGATGTTTGAGGGGAAGTTCGATCATCTCCCTTATCCTTTTCAGCTCATCATCCAGACCGCCGATGTCGTCGTAGGTTGTGTGGCCGCAGCGCACCTTCTCTTTTTCGACCGGTTCGCTTTTTAGGAGTATCTCGGTCTCCGGACAAACGACGACCGGCCCTCCTGGGATTGTTGATGCAACGTGGAATGTGGTCCTGTTCCCCATCAGGGCGATGTTCGGTATCATTATGTCTATGCCTGTGATGAGTGGCCGCCCTATCAGTCCGCTCTTGAATATGTTGTCGGCCCCTTCATCATAACTTATCCTTTTGCTCTCGGATATGTTCGGGCGGAGGATCACCTTCTGAGCTGCGGACGGTTCGCACTTCCTTATGCGCACGGTCTCATCTACGCTCACCTCCGCGCTCGTTCTTGTCGGACCGTCGATGCGTATGAGTTTCATGCCGTCGTCGCCCGGTTCTCCTTTGAATATCTTGGCCACGACCGTTTTTTTGCCAATGATCTCTACTACATCACCCAACCCGAGCCCGAGGCATCTGCGGGATTCGTTGTCTATCCTTGCCCTGCCGTATCCCACCTCTGATTGCCTCCTCGTCATTGCAACCTTGAGTTCTAAAAATCTCTCCATCTCGCAAAGAGATATCCTTCTAATGTATTTCATTAATTGCTACCAAAATGCGTCCTTTCTCTCCCAAATGTTCGTGTTTTCGTAGGTCAAAACATTGAGAATCGCTTCCTGTGCAGGGGACCCTTCCTCGTTTTCTTTTTGCAGACCGTCTTTCTCTGCGGCTCTTCTGAAGAAATGGCCTTGTCGTGCGCTGGATAATCTGCCTAAACGATCCGCAGGGAGGTTCGTCTGCATCGCCTGCATGGCGTTCGCCGTGCGTTTGTTCATCTATCGTCCGATGAGAAAAACAGCATGTTGGCACATGCATCTTCTTTTAAAAGCCTTAATATAGGTGCGTGCGTTTTTCTTATTTCACTATGAAAGCGCTAGAGAATCCATTTTCAAAACTGAAAAGCAGCATCAAGATAGTAAAGGTCCCGCGGATACAGCAGGAGCTTGCCGCCTGCCTGCAGTGCGGCTACTGCATCAGCGTCTGCGAGGCCCACAACCAGACCCCGTGGGAATCTGTTACTCCCAGGGGAAAGATATACTATCTTAGGCAACTCAGCAATGCCGGAAGCACCGACAAACTACTGGGAAGGGAGGTCTCCCTCAGCCCGTATTTCGTTGATGCTATGTACAAATGTACCGGCTGCGGGAACTGCGAAGTGGTCTGCCATGCGAACATACCGCTTGTCGAGTTTTGGGAGACAGTCAGAAAATGGATGGTCGACGAAGGCGTAGGCCCGATGAGCGCTCACAAAGGCATGGCAGCGAAAGTAGGAGAAGTGCACAACCCATACGGAGAACCTCCTTCCAAGAGAGGAGACTGGTGGCCTGCAGAGGTGGAGAGGTCCAGTACCCCGGATGTTATGTTCTTTGCCGGATGCACAGGAGCATACAGGCAGCAGAACCTGCCTCAGATCGGCGTACGCGTGCTTGCGAGGGCCGGCGTGAAAGTAAACACACTCGGCTCCGAAGAATGGTGCTGCTCATCGCCCCTTCTCAGAACAGGCACCCACAAATATTCCCTTGAATGCGCAGAGAAAGTGGTTGAGGGAACCGACGGTGCGGGCGCAAAGGACATGGTAATGACGTGCTCAGGATGCTATAAGACCGTATCCACCGACTTCGGAAAATTCTATGCAAAGACCGGACAGAACGTATACCACTTCTCTCAGTATGTGGAGAAGCTTATTGCGGAGAGGAAACTCCCGCTCAATCATGAGTTCAAAGCAAAGGTGACATATCATGACCCCTGCCACATGGGAAGGCATATGGGAGTTTTTGATGCGCCTAGGAACGTCATGAAGAAGATCAAAGGCCTAGAACTTGTAGAGATGGAACGCTCCAGAGAGAACTCGAGATGCTGCGGTGCCGGAGGCGGGTACAAAAGTCAGTACAACGACCTGGCAGTGAACATCGCTGCGGAGAGGATCAGAGATGCAGAAGAGACCGGCGCAGAGATACTCATTACATGCTGTCCATTCTGCGTGGTCAATCTTACGCAGGGGGCAAAGAAGATCGGCTCCAAGATCAAGATCATGGATCTTGCGGAGGTCCTTCTGAAAGTAACGGCTCCTATCGAAAAGCCTGCTGAAGACGCAAAGTCTGAGCCGCAGAAAGAGAAGCCAAAGGAAGTTTCGCCCGAGGCCGCTGAGGCAGAAAGGGCAAGACTGGCCGCTGCGGAAAAAGCGAGATTGGCCGCTTTGGAAAGAGAGAGGGCTGCTGCCGAAGAAAGAGAAAAGCGGGCGGCTTTGGAAAGAGAGAGGGCTGCTGCCGAAGAAAGAGAGAGGCAGGCCCAAAAGGATGATGTACTTATCATCAGGCCCGATACGGACGATGAGGAAGAAGAGGAATTCGCCGGAGAGGACATCTGGACCGACAATTCCCCCGAAGCGCTTGTCAGAAGGGCTGCTTGGAACAAAGGCCTCAGGTGCAGGAAGGATTACGGGCCGAGCAACATACCTGTGGCGTTCGTTAAACCGAAAGTAGCGGTATACATCCTTGAGGAAGGAAAAGTGGATGCTGCCGCAAAACAGGAACTTGAGGATGAGGGATGGATCGTCCTGTCATTCCTTAAGAAAGATATCACTGACGGAGAAGATCAGGCGGTCGAGATAAAAGCGGCCGTCAAAGAGAACCGTAAAGCGCACGGCAAGAAAAAGAGAAGATAAACCCTTTGCCGGGACCTCCCGGCGTATCCTTTTTTATGTCATTCGAAATACTCTGTCCGGAACTCATTTCAGCTTTGAAAGACAGGGGCATAACGCAGCCTACCGACCCTCAAAGAGATGTTATCCCGAAGATACTCTCCGGAAAGAACGTTCTCCTCGTTGCTCCCACCGGCATCGGAAAGACCGAGGCCGCCATGCTTCCTATATTCAATTCGATCTTCAAGACAAAAGGAAAGAAAGGGGTGCGCTGTCTGTACATAACGCCTCTGAGAGCGCTCAACCGGGACATGCTGAAAAGGATGGAGGACTACGGAAAGACGTTAGATATCTCCGTAGGCGTCAGGCACGGGGACAGCACACAGGCGGAGAGGACCAGGCAGTCGCAGAATGCTCCCGAGATCCTGATCACGACGCCGGAGACTATGCAGGTGCTTTTTACCGGCAAACGGCTGAGAGAGCACCTCAAGAATGTCGAATGGGTGGTCATTGACGAAATCCACGAATTGTCAAGCACCGAAAGGGGCGCACAGCTGGGTGTCGCCCTCGAGAGGCTGGTGGAGTTAAGCGGAGAATATCAAAGGATCGGGTTGTCCGCGACCGTCGGCGATGTGGAGGATGTCAAAGGATTCCTTTCCGGAGTGGGCAGGGAGACAGTCCTCTGCAAGCACGACACACATAGAGAATTCGAGATAGTGGTTGAATGCCCTGCACCGGATGAGAACGATGCGGTACTGTTGGATAGGCTGCAGAGCGACCCTGATATCCTGGCAGTGATGAAAAGAGCCAGGCAGCTGATGGAATCTGGAAGGTCCACACTGTTCTTCGTGAACACAAGGGAGACGGCAGAGTGGCTTGCCGCGAGATACCGTCTCTGGGATGAGGATTTTTCCATTGACGTTCACCATGGGTCCCTTTCAAAAGAGAACCGGATGAACATTGAGGACAGGTTCAAGAACGGCGATCTTAAAGCTGTCATTGCAACATCTTCTCTTGAATTGGGGATCGACATCGGGTCCGCAGACCTTGTCATACAATACAATTCCCCAAGAGAGGTCTCCAGAATGATACAGCGCGCTGGGCGCGCTGGGCATAGGATGGGGGAAGTGATCCGTTCGGTGATCATCGCAACGGCGCCGGACGAGGTCGCCGAAGCACTTGTCATCGCGAGAAGGAGTGACGCAAAGGAATTGGAATACTTCGGAGGAAGGAAGAATCCTTTCACCGTGCTTGCGAACCAGCTTATCGCAATGACGATGAGCGGCCGCATGGACAGGGACCTTGCATACAAGATATTCAGAAGGTCGAATTCATTCCGAACCCTCTCCCGTTCGGAAATGGACGATGTGCTTGAACAGCTGAAATCGATAAAGATGATCTTTGAGGACGACAGCGGGTTCAGGCGTTCGAAG
>WQTN01000069.1 GCA_009786295.1 Methanomassiliicoccaceae archaeon | reverse complement strand
CATCACTTTGTAGTCGTAGGCACGGTACATTATGCCGTGAGCGAATCTGCTCATGACCTTTGCCGTATCCTCGACCGTTTCCCCATGCCCCATATGCATATTCGAGGCATTGATGTACAGCACATGGCCTCCAAGCTCGGTCATCGCGACATCAAAGGATATTCTCGTTCTGGTGCTGGGCTTCTCGAATATCATTATGAGCGTCTTGCCCGCCAGCGGCGCGCCGTGATTGCCGCGTTCTTTCTTGAGTTTGATGGCCAGATCGACAAGGTCCGGCCATTCGTCCTTCATATCCAATACTGAAATCAGATTTCTCTTAGCCATGAAGTACCGATAGAATCAGCCCATAATAACACTTATGCTCGAGATCAGACAGTATCAGACGCTTTCTGACATAATGCGGTCTGCGCACGCACTGAAGATTTCTCATAACCTCTGTATTAGATGCCGTCCCTCATATGCAATCGCTGAATAGTGTATCTGGGTCGTGTGCAGGACCGTCTGCTGCCCTGCTTCCTGAGATCATCTGCCGGAGAACATCCTGCGGATCTTTTCGATCTCGCTGGGAGATATGTGGCAGTAGCCGCCCGGATTCTTATCCAGATAATCCTGGTGATAATCCTCTGCGGGAACGAAATTCTCCAGCCGGCCTACCTCCGTATAAAACTCGCTGTGTCTTTTCTTTTCTTTCTCCGCATAGGCTGCGGCGGCTGCGCCCGTGAGTTCGTCCGTCCAATAAATGCCTGTCCTGTATTGTATTCCTCTGTCATTCCCCTGGCGGTTCAGCAATGTTGGGTCTATCACCATAAAGAAGACATCCAGAAGGCGTTCTAAACTTACAACGGCGGGATCGTAGCATACTCTGACCGCCTCGCAATATCCGAACTTGCCGGAACACACCGTCAGATAATCCGGGATAATTCGGTCATATCCGTTGGCATAGCCGCATTCTGTGTCGGTCACTCCGCGTATAAGAGAGAATGCTTTCTCAAGGCCCCAGAAACATCCTCCTGCCAAATAGATGACGGAACTGCCGCATGGAACATCTCTCTGTGTATGTGACATCAGCCCCTTTCATCACATGATCGAACTTATCTGTTTCCGTCGTTAGGCCGTGCCGTGCTCTTATTTCGGGCATCATTCTGTCAGTGGCGTTATCAAAACACTTTTCAATGACCTTGTACATTTATGTAATATCTTAAAGGTGACCCTGTGGAAATCTCTGAAGCTCGTATGTTGAAGATCCTGATGATCATTCTAGGACTGATAATGCTGTTCACTACCATTTGGGCAAGCGTAAGGGCAGAGGATTTTCAGGACAAAGCGCTTCAGAACATGGGAGGGATAGTGTTCGGCGTCATGACCCTGACGTTCGGATTGAAGATCGATGACACTTACAAGACCAAAGCATCCCTCATGTCCGGATTCATCCTTGTGATCGGCACTGCCTTCGCGACAAGAGAGATCTGTTTCATGACCGCAGACATTGCCGCATCAGGAGGAAGCGTTACAGCTTTGGTCGTCATACCTTTTATCGGTGTGATCATGGGTTTTGTCCTGTCGGGATCGTCCGGTCACATCACTGGAAGAAAACAAAGCAAATACATCAAGGTCATTTGGATGATGGTCGTAATAGCGTTCATCTCGATATCCGTACTGATGGTTTACCGCATAATCGACCTGCTGCCGCTGTTCGGCACCACCCCCGCTTTCTATGCGGTGCTGATCGGATACCTGTGCTACCTGTCGATCTTCGTGTACGGATTATACGCTATGTTCTCCAACGAGATCAAATACAACATGAAGATCGGGGTCACGCCTGCACCGGAAGAGTCTTGATCTTTCGGTTTGGCATATCGGGTCGGTAAGGACCTTACCGCTCCTCATTGCTCATGCGTTCTCGCCCATGCCTTTGTCTGCGTAGACAGCGTACAGATGAGTGACCTTTGTTATCGGGGTCAAGAAATCAAACGGAGGCCCTTCCGGTGATTCCGACCAGTGCAGGAACATCTTGCCTTTCGGAGCCTTCGGGTTGCCGGGCCTGTCTGCCTGACGGCCGATGATGACGGAACTTGCCCAAGACGATTTGCCGTTCCTCGGATCGAATATCACAGCACGCCTGTTCTTCTCCTCTCCGGTGGTGTCCACTCCCGGCTCGCCGTACATCCCCTGCTGGAAGACATTGGCTATCGATACCTGGGTCGTAACGCCTGACAGGCCCATCGCGGCCAGCGGAACGAGGCCGATGCTGGCAAATACGGAAGCGACGACCGCTGCCACTATGACCAGGGCATCTGTTTCCTCTCCTTCGCCCTCGCCCTCTTCTGTGTCCGCCTCCCAATGCGCATAGAGCGTCATGTGCCCCATGACCGGCGAGTCGAAGTCCCACTGCGTGCCGCCGTCGGAGGAAGTGAACCATCCTTTGAATATGTGGCCCTTATACCCCGGTACCTGCGGCACGGACACACTCTGCCCTTTCTCCACTTCCACCGTGAACGCCGCGCTGCCGCTGCCGCCGGAATTGAAGGTCACCGTGAAGAACGTGACTCCTTCCCATTGAGCATAAAGTGTCATACTTTTTGTGACAGGGGAGTTGAAATCCCACTTTGTATCCCCTTCAGGGGTGGTGAACCAGCCTTTGAATGTATAGCCTTCGCGCACCGGGTCCGCCGGTTTGGAAACGCGGCCACCGTGCGGAACGGTTGCGGTGCTTGTGTGTATGCCATCCCTGAATTCGACCTTTAGGTCTGCAGACACTATCGACTCCCACCATCCATAAACGGCTGTGTTGCCGTCAAGAGGCATTGTAGGGTCCCAGTTTAGCGTTCCGGCCTCGTCGTATGTCCATTTGATAAGGTTCATACCGTTTACCGTGCCATACACGGGACTTTCCGTCGTTCCGCCCGGTCCCCATTCTTTCGTTTCCGGCGCCTTGCCGTTGCCGGGGATGAACACTATAACGAAATCCTCGCCCCATATCGCATAATATTCCGTGTCAGTTGCAAAATTACCCAGTATGGTGCCGAAGAAATCTGTGAACATCGGATCGGGAAGTTCGGCATCATTCTCTGTGCTCCAGCCTAACAGACGCAGCTCATCGTGGACTATTGATCCCACATCATACGAAGGAAGCAATATCTTGCCGTCCGTATTCTCTGCGACAGCCAGCCCTGCATATCCTGTAAAGTACAACCCGGTAAAGCTGTCAGTGAACCAATAAGGCTCTTCTGCAGAGTAGTTATGGGTCGTATAGAGGTCCCAGCCTCCTCCGTTCCCGTGGAAGAGCGCTGAGCTGATACACACTGCGCCGATATCTGGCAGTCCGCTTCTGCTCTTTCCTCTCTG
Source organism: Methanomassiliicoccaceae archaeon (assembly GCA_009786295.1). Lineage (GTDB taxonomy): Archaea > Thermoplasmatota > Thermoplasmata > Methanomassiliicoccales > Methanomethylophilaceae > Methanoplasma. Next base: position 1,738 of record WQTN01000069.1, on the reverse strand, counting down.
ATCTGTCCCGGGCAGGCTGAATCCCATGCCTGCATTGCCTGTGCCGTCTGCCTCACCGAAAGGCACTATTCCTATTGTCAATATCTCTTCGGGAGATGTGCCTGACAGATCGCAGCCTGCGAATCTGCCGTTGTTTCCGCTTCCGCCGGTTGCTATCAGTATTGTGCTTGATGGCCCGATGACGGAGGGGTCCGTTTTGTCGATGTTTCCGTCATCAGCGGAAATCGTCCCGCCTTCGTTCCAAATGGTGCTTGCGTCTCCGATCTGGCACACGAAGATGTTATTGACCATATTGATGCTGCCGCTAAATATCTCCACAGACGTCGGCGCCATGATGCCCACGTCTATTGGGATGTAAAAACAATAATTATCAAAGAATGTATTGTGGAACAGGTCTGCGGAACCGCCATCCAGATCCAAAAGGACGCACCCTGCTCTGACGGATCCGTCGATGGTGATCCTGTTCTCTGAGAATGTGGAATTGATTATCTTTCCTTCTATGTTGTCGCCTGATATCATCAGTATCGGCTTGCCATCCGCCGGGCCGTCTGATTCTCCGGTCGCATTATTGGAAAAGGTCGTGCCCGATATCAGGAACGTGCTCGCTTTCTCCAGATTGACTATCGGCCTGTTATCAGTAATTATTCCTGTGAAGTAGCACTCTATGATCTTTACCGATCCCTCGCCGTCTCCGCCGACATAGATGGCCGGGCTGCTGTGGTAGCTTTCATAATATTCTTTTCCTTTGAAAAGAGAATGCGTCAATTCTATTTTGTTATCTTCCGCATCCATCAGTATTATTTCGATAGAATTGGAAATATACGACCCGATGAATGTGCAGTCGCTGACGGCGAGGTCCATCCCTTCTGCCGATGTTATATGTATTGAAGTGATCGCGCATTCGAAATAACAATTGTCAATGGCGACCTTCCCCCCTGCGCTGACCTGCATGCCTTGAGTATAGCTGTATATGAAAGAATCCTTCATGGTCAGCTTTCCTCCGAAGAAGTCGATTTGCGAATAAATATACCCATCTTCTCCTTCCTCGAAATAGCATGACTCGATCTCCAGATCGCCGTTGTAGACAGCCACCGAATAACTATAGTATGTAGTGAAATCAACCTCTTTTATGACGACCTTGCCGCAGAGTTCGCTGCTTTCGTCGACCATGATCGCTGCATGCCCGCCCGATTCCATTATGAGATTCTGGAAGTAGTATGTGCCTTGGTTATCGCCTGAGATGAAGAATATGGCGTCTGAGAAGGAGACTCCGTCAGTAAAAGAAGATATTGTTATCTTGCCGCCTGTCCTTGCTCCGTCTATTACGGCATATTCTCCATATGACAGTCCTGGCAGGCATATTGTATCTGCAGGCACATATGTATCGCCCGCATTGAGGGGATTGAGATTCAAAAGCTCCGGGTTTATGTCTGCCAAATCAACCTCTGTCCCGGGATACGCATCGGTCTGTGTCGCCGTCTGCACAATGCAAGCTGCGGCTAATGATGCGAGCAGCGCCAGCGATATGGCAGTAATGACGGCTTTCTTCTTTGATGGAGACACTGTATGTAGATTATATATCAAGGTAATTAAACTTAGCCATCCTTCTTTCTTTAGTCGTGTATGTCTGCTTTTTCGGTCCGCCCGTAGAAAAGTTTTATTAAGAGGCAGACATAATCGCAACCTACCACATGGCCGGGATGGGGTAGCTTGGTTATCCTAGGGGACTGTGGATCCC
>WQTN01000068.1 GCA_009786295.1 Methanomassiliicoccaceae archaeon | reverse complement strand
GTGAGCCGGGGCGGAGGCAACGGTTCAGCGAAAGCTATAAACAGACATACCTAAGTCGTGTTTGCACCGCACTTTTAGGCAAGATAAAATAAAAAGGATTTTTGAAGGGGTTTACTGGGTTCCGTCTCCCAGAGTGTGGTTCCTGTCAACGTCTTTGCGGTGTTCGAGATCGTTATATCTGAACCTCTTCTTGTTGTCCTTGAAGGTCGAATCCGCAGGCAGGAACTTCTTCACCGTCTGGATGAGGTTGCTGCCGATGGTCATGAGCTGTTTGCTCATCTTGATGCCGAACCTTGTGTTCCCGCATACAAGGTGTCCCGGGTTGATCACATCGCGCGGGTCGAGCTTTGTCTTCATGGCCCTCATGTACTGCACCGTTGAGGCGTCGTGTATGTTGTCGAGGTTCCAGGCAAAGAACACTCCGAATCCGGTGGTCCTTCCGCCGTATTCGGTCGCCCTGTCGCCGAGATAGAAGTTGAATGCGAAAGCCGTCATTCCCAACAGGGATTCGTCGTCCTTGAAGTAGTAGGGCATGAACATTGTGGTGTTCCGGTCGACCACCACTCCTATGACGCCTCCGGCCTCCATCTTCATCTTCTTGAAGCCGCTGTAGCACTCGCCGGTGAACTGGCCGAACTTTGAGACAGGAACGATGATCTCAGCAGGTATCTCTCCGACACCGACCTTTCTCGCCCTGAACTCGTAGCATCTCTCTTCCCACTCATGGGCGCCGATGTCGTCGCTGACCCTTCTTCCTCCAAGCTGCGAGGTGATGGAATCAAGTTCCGCCATATCACGCTCGACAAAGGCTTTGTCGCCCTGCAATGTAAGGAGAAGCAGGCTCTTCTCGTCCGGCGCTTTGATGCCGGCTCTTCTCTGGTTCACGAAGTGGAGCTCATCGGAGAAGGCAATATGCAGCGGTTTTATGTTAGGGTGCTGAGCGATCTTTTCAATGGTCTCATGCATGTCCTTCAGTGTCTCGTAGCTGTATGCAAGAGGTTTTATGATGCCCATCGGGTGGATCCTGAGCGTAACGGTCCCGAACACGCAGAGTGTTCCTTCCGAACCTGAGAACAGCTGATTAAGGTTGTATCCTGCGCCGTATGAGCCCATGCTGTTGCTGCCTGTTTCAAGCACAGTTCCGTCGGACAGCACGACCTCCATGTTCAGTACGTTGTCCTTCGCGGACCCGTATTTGTATGAGCCTATTCCCATGCCGTTCGTTGCGATCCACGCTCCGACAGTAGCTGAGGGGAAACTTGACGGGTATGACCCGACGATGCATCCTTTTTTGGTGCAGGCGTCAAGAACCTCTTTCCATGTGCATCCCGCGCCGACCTTAACATAGAACTCTTCGGTGTTGATATTCATCACTTTGTTCATCTTTGATGACAGGTCGATCACGATCCCTCCGCTGGTGGGCATGCATCCGCCCAATCCCCACGAAGAATTGCCTCTGGGGATTATCGGTATGCCGTGTTTGTAGGCGATTTTCACGATCTCGGATATCTGGCCGACCGATGACGGTCTGACCACAACGTCCGGAAGGTTCTTGAACGCTATTCCTGCTTCTTTCGGCAGGGGCGCCAGATCCTTGCTGTAAAGCATAAGGTCCACGCCGTTCGTTGTTATGTTGCTCTTCCCTACGACTTCTTCAAGCGCGGATATTATTTCCGGGGTCACCTCTCTTCTGAGGTCTTTCTCTTCTTTTTCCGCAAGCGCAGACAGGTCCCATGCGAAAGAACCCTGCCCGAGGACCCTTCCTCCGAACTTTGCCGTATTATCAGCAAGGGAATACTCGTTAGCGGATATCACGAAGGCAGTGCTGCGGTCCGCGATGGTGCCGTATACCAGGCCGTCGCAGGCTGATACAAGGTCCTTCCAGTTCTTGACGGGGACGATCGCTTTGGCTGGCTTCGAGACACCGGGTTTGCATATGGCCTCACAGACCTTGCATGCGACCTTCTTTTCGACCTTAAAGACCGAGATCTTTTCCATGATCGCATCGGCTGACTTTTCTTCAAAGTCCACTGAATCCTTTGCGCCGTCCAGCACAAGGGATATGGTCTTGTTCTTCGCGCACCAGGCAATGTTGCGGGGCCTTATGCTCGGATGCTGAACTATGCTTTTGATCGCTTCCTGCATCTTGTCTATCGATTCGAACTGGTATGCGCATAGTCTGTTGATCCCCTTCGGTATCAGTTTGAGCGTTGCTTCTGTCACGACGCCGAGCGTTCCTTCCGAGCCGGCGAACATCTGCGTGAGGTTGTATCCTGACATGTAGTAGCCGATCTCGTCATATCCCGTCTCAATGACGGACGCGTCCTCGGCCACTGCCTGAAGGTTCAGGACATTGTCTTTCGAGTTGCCGTACTTGTATGTTCCGTATCCCACACCGTTGGTAACGACCCATGAACCGACGGACGAGGTCCTATCGAACGGATATGATCCGAGGGTGAATCCTTCCTTGGAGCACGCTTCAGCCAGAACTTTGAACGTGCATCCCGCCCCGACCCTTACGGACATCGCGACCGGGTCGATCTTGATGATCTCGTTCATTTTTGACAGGTCTATGAACACTCCTCCCTTGGCGAACTCTGTTCCGTCTATCGTCCATGAGGGGTTGTTGCTGGAAACGACCTTGACCTTGTTCTTTTTCGCAATGGCGATGGTCTTTGAGACATCGGCCGCGCTGCTGGGTGTGACGCAAATATCTGCGCCGCAGCATCCTCCGTCGCATGTTTTGACATTCTCGTTCCCGATAGCGACCTTCAGAGCTTCAATAGCATTCGCGATCCCTTCTGACCTGTTTTCATCCGCTGAATTCATGACTTGCCTCCGTGCTATAAAAGCGCGTGTTTTAATTAAAGGCGGGTAGCGATTGATATATTATAAGGGTTGTGCAGATGACCAGCGGTTTTTATGTCAGATATAGACGGCAGACATCAAAGACATTCCAAGATTGAGCAAGAACTCAGCGTCGAAAATACGGGGCCAGAAGGGAGCTGGAACAAAGTCTTTCTTTTGATCTTTCATCCAAAACGAAAAGATGGGTAGAGCACTTGCAGTCAGAACTCCCGAACCCCTTTATGAAGCCGGACCCGCCGCTTTCCAATACGAGTTTTCCAAGTTCGCATTCGGTGGTCCCGTGCGTTATGGCCTCGTATGCTTCTATCCGTAAGCATTTCTCTGTCAGACGGTCTATGTGCCAGCGCATCTTCTTGTTTCTGGACAGATGCCTTCCTATCCGCTGGTCTAGGCCGTTCATAGCGCTTCCGACATAGCAATACGTCCCTTCAGGGATGTTCACGATGCCCAGCGCTCCTATCTTCATTTGCGTTTCAGGCATATCCAGGATAAGGATGTACGTCCCTTTACGGATCATCCGCACCTTCTCTTTCAAGATCTTCCTGCCGGACTTCGGACTGCGTCTTGATCTTTATGATAATGCTGCTGTCGTTGATCTTTGAGGGAGAAAGCCTGCATACATCGCCCAGCCTGCGGCCGTATATCATCATGTTCCCGATGTTCTCGCGGTGCTCCTCGTATCCTACCTTGACCCTGAGGCCGTCCAGGTGTAGGACGATAGGTGCCGGCCTGAGGCACATGCTGACAGGCTCGTACTCTTCGAGGAGCAGTTTTATCTCCGCCGGGTGTATGAACAGCGGATCCTCATCCAAGAATCTTCTTTTGTCATCAAGGACCTTCTCTACAAGGTCCACGATCTCGTCCAGCTTGTCCCTTTCGGGGGCGGTCCTCATCCTAGAGACCTTCCTTCCCACTCCGGAGACAATGCCGTCGCATTTATCGTCGACCCCGTCCGGTCTGGGCCCGGAGACCAGGATGACAGGCACCCTGATGTCGCTGAACAGGTCCGTCTTCGCTTCCACGCAGGGCTTGAAATTTCCCAGCGAGAAGATCGCTGCGTCGTATTCGTCGATTATCATCTTCTCTTCCAGGCTTATCTGGGAGGTCAGCTTGCCCCTTCCTCTCGCCAGCCCCATGACGACGGTAATGGCGCCCTGTCTTCTGAGGCTTTCTGCTATGTCGCATATCGGATGGGGCATATGGTGCCGTCCCAGCGTCGGACCGACCACCGCGATCTCGGTTCCCGCAAGAGGGACAGATTTTACCGTCCCGCCGAGCTCTTTGCAGAACTCTGTGACCATCTTCTTATCTTCCGAGGGTATGGACATCGTGACCGACAGAAGCTGGGAGCTTCTTGTTGTCTGGATCACGACACCTCCGATGTCCTCTATGAGCTCATTGAGCTCTTCTCCCCTGTACACCCCTCCGTCGTACATCAGGACCTCAAACATCTTTTGCCGCCCCTGTCATTCTTTTATGATGTTCCAGGCCCTCATTGAGCATACGGGGCACAAGTATCTCTTCGGTGGCAACGACGGTTATGACCTTTCCGTCAATGAACGTATGTCTGTTCTTGATGCCTTCCGGCAGAGACCTCCATACCGCCCCGACTATCTCTTTCAGATATTCCTCTCCGGAGGCCACGATGAAGGAGCCGATGTCGGTCCCTCCCGCCCCCTGCACCTCGATATCGAACCTGGTCTGCTGGTCCACCCTGCTCTTGCCGTACCTTTCCCAGAGTTCTTTCATTATCTCCGGCGCGTACCTTTCGTCGGTGACGGTGATGTGGATTGCGTCTCCCTCTTCCCTGATGTTCGCAACGTCGGCGATCGTCTTATCCGCATGCTCGGTCCTCAGCTGCACAGAGAAGATGAAAAGAGGTATCTCGGGCTTGAGCACGAGTGATGCTTTTTCCATATGGAAGGCCTTCCCGACGTCTGACATGATCTCTGCGAACAGTGCTTTGTAGGTCTCGCCGCCGAATTTGTCCTCAGATATCACTTCTATGTCCATCTTCGCACCTCAGAGGAATCCGGAACTCAGCAGAGCGCCGCCCACGGCACCTATGTACTGGGAATTGGCAGGCACGATCGGTTTCTCCCCGAGGACCTCTCCCACTGCGGTGACCAGTCCGGAGATCAGCGATGTCCCGCCGACCTGTATCACAGGCTTGCGTATGTCTATCTCCTGAAGCTGCTGCTCATAGACC
>WQTN01000067.1 GCA_009786295.1 Methanomassiliicoccaceae archaeon | reverse complement strand
TCGGGATATTTCGTCCCCATCGTGTGTGTCATATCGTTACTGGCGGGTGTTGCGTGGTTCTTCGGAACCGGAGGCGACCTGAGATTCACATTGATGATATCCATCTCGGTCCTTGTGGTAGCATGTCCGTGCGCCTTGGGATTGGCAACTCCTACCGCCATCATGGTCGGGACGGGAGTAGGCGCGGAGAACGGCATTTTCATCAAAAGCGGCGAAGCGCTTGAGAGTGCGCATAAGATCAACATGGTCGTGCTGGACAAGACAGGAACGATCACTGAAGGCAAACCGACCATTACGGACGTGTTCACTGTCAGCGGAGAAGATCCGGACAGCCTTTTGCAGACGGCGGCTTCCGCAGAAAAAGGTTCAGAGCATCCTTTGGGGCAGGCGATCGTCGCGGGAGCGTATGAGAAAAGCTTAGAGATACCGAATGCAGACAGGTTCGTCTCCATTACGGGATGCGGTATAGAAGCTGAGATCGGAGGGCGAACCGTCCTGATCGGTAACCGCAAACTCATGGACGAGAATTGCATTCAGCTAGCGGGATTGCAAGCAGATTCAGACAAGATAGCGGATGAAGGCAAAACTCCGATGTATGTTGCCATCGACGGCAGACCGGCGGGGATCGTAGCCGTTGCCGATCCGGTCAATGCTTCCAGCAGGGCAGCGGTCGACAGCCTGCGCAGGATGGGGATAGAAGTCGTCATGATCACAGGAGACAACCGCAAAACAGCTGATGCCGTTGCAAAACAGGTAGGCATCGGTCGCGTGCTGTCTGAAGTCCTGCCGGAAGAAAAGGCTAAAGAGGTGAGAAGGCTGCAGTCCGAAGGCCTCAAGGTCGCTATGATCGGGGACGGCATCAACGACGCGCCGGCACTGGCACAGGCCGATATAGGCATAGCCATCGGCACTGGGACAGATATAGCAATGGAATCGGCAGACATCGTGCTGATGCGCTCAGACCTGACGGATGTGCCAATGGTCATCAACCTGAGCAAGAGGACCATTCAGAACATAAAGCAAAACCTTTTCTGGGCGTTCGGTTACAATGTGGTGGGGATCCCCATTGCTGCGGGGGTGCTGTTCCTTTTCGGCGGACCTTTGCTGAACCCGATGATCGCGGCAGCCGCAATGTCGCTGAGTTCAGTTTCAGTTCTGGCGAACGCTCTGCGTTTAAAGAGAACAGCAATAAAGAAGTAAAGAGGGATAAAATGGAAAGATCGATAGTTAATGTGGAAGGAATGTCCTGCGGGCATTGTTCAATGGCAGTCACAAAGGCATTGAAAGCTCTGCCCGGGATACGTAATGTTGAGGTTGACCTGAAGGCAAAGACAGTGGCCGTAGAACATGACCCGGCTGTTGCCTCATTAGAAAAAATAAAACTTGAGATAGAAGACCTAGGTTACGATGTCGTTTCCTGACAACGCAGCACACTGCCGGCAGACAGATCAGCCGTAAATGGAAAATATACGGACATTGTAACAACCGGTATGAAGGTGCTCATCATCAACGGGTCTCCCAGGGCCGAAGGCAATACCTCTGAACTTGTAAAACGATTTATGATGAATATCGGGAACAAAGCGGAGGTCGAAGAGGTCCGCATTTTCGAAAAGGACATCAAAGGCTGCAAGAACTGCGGCGCGTGCCAGAGGACCGTTCTGAAGACGCACTGCGCTGTCAATGACGGCATGGCAGAAATGTATCAAAAGTTCTTATCTTCAGAGATTACGGTACTGGCATCGCCTATCTACATGTGGCAGTTCACTCCCTGCACTTTAGCGTTCCTCAACAGACTGCACGGCCTGTGCCACTCGAAGGATTTTTCCTATGATGCGATGGCGGGAAAGAAGATGGCAGTTCTCATCACACTGGGCGCGGAAGAAGAGGTGGCGGACTATGCGGCTAACGGCCTCAGGGACCTATGCGAATTTTTCCAGATGGAGTACAGGGGAGACCTGAGGATACCTTTCGCCGAAAAGCAAAGGATATCGTCCGGAGAATACGATGAGAAAGTGAAGGAGTTTGTCGGAAAGGCCCTCGGCTGATCACCAATCGTATCTGCGGTTGTCAGTCACGTGCTGTGACTTCCCCTCAAATCTTTTCAGTGTTCCAGGCAGTACAAGTTTGACCTTCGCGCTGATGCTCAGCACGTTCTTGAGCCTATCTTCGACGAATCTCGTTCTCTTGAGAAGTTCCGTCATATCCTCTTTCAAAGAAGACTCGTTCAATTCGACCTCTACCACCATATCGTCCATGTAGTTCTTGTTCTCTAATGTTATGTGATAGAATGTGCTCAGAAACGGTATCTCTCCGATCACGCTCTCTACCTGCGAAGGGAAGACATTCACGCCGCGCACGCAGAGCATATCATCTGTTCTTCCAGAGATCCTCATCAGCCGCGGATGCGTCCTTCCGCATTCGCATTTTTCCCACACCAGCGCAGAGATGTCCATTATCTTGTATCTGATGAGCGGGAAAGCTTCCTTCTGCAGCATGGTGATGACGACCTCTCCGCGTTCCCCCTCTGCGCACTGATCGCCGTTCTTGTCGAGTATCTCGATGTAGCATATGTCTGCCCAGGCATGCAGGCCGGACTGTTTCTCGCATTCTAGGAAGGATGGTCCGTAGAATTCGCTTGCGCCATAGCAGTTGTGCATGCGTATCCCGGTCCGGTTCTGTATTTTGATCCTCATGCTTTCGGACCAAGGTTCTCCGCCGGCGATCGCCATTCTGAGCTTAGTGTCTCTTTGGATATCGATTCCTTTCTCGTCGCACACATCCGCTATATGGAAGAGGTATGAAGGAGTTCCGGCGAAGGCTGTGACCGGCAGATCTCTCATAAGCTGGATCTGCCTTTCGGTGTTCCCAGTGCTGGCAGGCAGCACTGTTGCGCCGATCTTCTCCGCCGCATAGTGTACGCCTAATCCTCCGGTGAACAGGCCGTAGCCGTGGGCATTCTGTATAAGGTCTTTGTTGCTCATTCCGAAGGATACCATCCCTCTGGCGAGAGATTCTGCCCATATCTCGAGGTCTTTCTTCGTGTACCCGACGACAGTGGGCTTCCCGGTGGTTCCGGATGAGACGTGGAGTCTTTCAAGTTCCTCATAAGGCTTTACAAACAGCTTGTCGGGATAATTGTCCCTGAAGTCAGTCTTTAACATGAACGGTATCTTCCGGAATGTTTTCAGATCGGTCACATCCGCAGGCGATACTCCTGCGGCTTTCATACGGTCATGGATGAACTTCGATGAATCGTACATTGTGCGTACGTTCTTTTTCAGAAGACTCAGCTGAAGTTTTTCAAGTTCCGCACGCGGCATTGTTTCGATCTCTTTGTTCCAAAAGGCCATGTTGTCACCTCACTGTGCTATTTATTGTCATGCTAACATAGAGAAAGCATTTAAATAATTACCTGATGCCCGATTCGGTCGGACATCTTCGATATCCATAGAAAATCATAGATTTTCATATACTAAATAGCAGCCAGATCGCAAAATTATTTATCTGTCCATTGCAGTTTTTATATGTGTTCTGTACAAAATGCGGCATTCTTATCAATGATGAAAACGCATCCTTCTGCCGAAACTGCGGGAATGCGTTGAAAGCTCACAACGTGCCAGACAGAAGACAGAACTATGATCACTACAAGACCGACCACACCGCGAGCAGGAGTCCGCGCAAAAAGAGCACAGCGGCTGTGGCATTGGCGATCTTTCTCGCAGTGGGGCTTGTCGCAGGGACTCTGATCATTGCCTTCAGCGTTGAGAATATAGACATCTATGAAGGAAAGATGGAAATACAAACTGCCAAAGGAGACGAATACTTTGAACTCAGAGGAGGTTTTCTTTCCGAAGAAGGGATATTTGAGGTAAAACTGACCGAAGAAGGAATGATCACATTCGCTTTGACGGATAACATATCTTCCAAATATAATTATTACCGCTGGCAGCTGTTCGATCGCGACAGCGTCTCATCGGCCAGTGAATTCCTGTATATCGAATACACCGGAAAGAGGCTGGAAAGGGCCGGACTGACATCGTGCTCTGTTGCTTCCAATCCCGGCGAATACGATGTGTCTGTTGATTGCTATGTGGAGCAGGGCGGGAACCGCATTTACAAAAAAACTTACTCGGGAATTGTCTCTTACATAGGGAACATAACAAAGGAATATACATGGGAATATAACGAAACAGAGTATAATGCCAGTGTCACATTCGGCTATGATGAGTACCGCCAGTTCAGGCAGACGGACGTTAAAGGCAGAGCCGTTACAAATTACAAAAAGATCAACTCCTTTGTCACGTATGATGAAGCTCCCATTGTCGAACTGTCAGACTCTCTTCGCGGGGCGTACGGCAGAGACAAGAACACAAACGACCAGGACTTTGCGCAGTTCGTGCTGTCGTTCGTCCAGATATGTTTTGATTATCCTCCGAACACAAGTATGATGTGCGGAGATTTGTATCAATACGGGAAAAATGAGTACTATGCATACCCTATCGAGACGATATTCTACGGAATGGGGGACTGCGAAGACACATCCATTCTATGCACGGCTTTGTTCAAGGCGCTTGGATACAACGCAGGGATCGCGGTGGTTCCGGAGCATGCTGTTTCCGTAGTAGGGCTGGACGATTATTCGCCCGAACCATATCCTCCAAACCTCTTTGAGATACTATCTCAAACGATCAATGGCGTAACATATTATGCCTGCGAGACCACGGTCGACAACCCTCGCGGGATAGGTTATATGAGTCTGTCAGGACACAACGGAGAACCATACAGCAGCTACATAGGGAAACAGGGATACGGATTCTATATCCTTGAATCCGAATCATGACCATCTTACGCTGAGCTCTGCCGTCGCTTGCCGGCGTCATTCCAGTCTTATTGATCCCGCTATCCTCAGTTTCCCGCCTTCCAGATACATCATGATGCCCGTATCTCCGGGTTTGTGAATGATGTCCGTTTCCATCTCTACGGTCAGCTGCGGGTTCCTGAAATCGCTTCCGTTGTCTGCTCCCGCTATAC
>WQTN01000066.1 GCA_009786295.1 Methanomassiliicoccaceae archaeon | reverse complement strand
GCCATTTGTTCATTGAAGAACACGTCGGATGTTCTGGTTCCAGGACCGTGCATAGAATGCACTTCTGGCACAAGTAATTTGGTCAGACCTTCTGTGATCTCAATACCTGAGGGCATCAGACATTTTCACCATTCATAAGGCGCAAGATCTTGTACGGAAGTATGTTGCGGTTGGTAGGGGTCACTTCAAGGACCCTCACGTCATCCCTCCTCCTTATGTCCTGCAAGAGCGGATTCCTTGATTTTTTATGAAGCGTCAGTATCATGGGTTTATTGATGTCAAGAGCTTCTTTGACCGCGTCGATGAAAGCTTGGCTCTCTACTTCTACCTTCCCCACTTCATCGATGACGATGATGTCGCATTGTTCGCAGGCCGTCTTTATAGCAGCGATGCCTACCTGTTCAAACTTTGCAAGGTCCACCCCGATCTTTCCGATCATTATTTTGCTCTCTATCTCTGCACTGGCAAAGACCTGCGACTCCCCGGTCAGGATGTTTCTTACGGAGAATCCGGTCCTCCTCCTTCCGTCTGTGAGGGGCTCGTCGATCATTCCGCCGATGATCAGATCCTCATCCTTTAACATCTCTATCACCCTCAGAAGAGCATATGTCTTCCCGGAACCCGGAAGACCGGTGATACCGATTTTGATGTCGCTGATCATTCATACACCTATAACAACTGTGCCTGTATGGCTTATGAGATATAAATAATAGATTAAGACAATTCTTCCAATTCTGAAACATACATGAGAGGGTACTTCAGCACTGGGTCATACCTCATCTCAGCTTTGACTCTGACATTGTCTATTTTGATGACCAACGCCACATCAAGCATCTCTCCTGAAAGGGAATGGTATGAATATTCGTCCCCTTTGGGACCGAATATGCTCCTGTCTATTCTGACATCAACACTCTCCACATATGGCTGTACCAGAACGCCTTTTTCTATGGCATCTTCCAGAGCATCAACGCTGTCCTGATCCAGAGGCACGCCGACGAATTGGTGATAGATCGTACCCATCTTTATGCCGGCTTCGAACAGTGCCCGTTCCTTAGTTGAGCATTTGAATTTTTTTGCGGCAAGGACCTCTCTGTTCTCGATCATATGCAGATGTGTAATGTGCACAAAGTTTAAAGGGTGTGCGGATTACCTCTGAGCATGGTCTCCGTTGAGGAAAGGATACGGCAGCTGAAAAAAGAAAAGAATGCGGTTATACTTGCCCACAACTATACTTCGCCGGAGATACAGGACCTGGCGGACCACGTAGGGGATTCTCTCGGGCTTTCGATAGCGGCAGCCAACACTGCAGCCGACATAATAGTGTTCTGCGGCGTATCCTTCATGGGGGAGACCGCAAAGATACTCAGTCCGGATAAAACAGTTCTTTTGCCAGAGCCGGACGCGCATTGCGCGATGGCCGCGATGTGCACAGGAGAACAGCTCAAGGAGTTCAAAGAGTCCAACCCGGACACGGTCATCGTAGGGTACGTGAACAGTACGGCAGAATCAAAAAAAGAGATGGACATCTGCTGTACCTCATCGAACGCCATCAAAGTGGTGGAGTCTGTCAGGGGGAAAGATGTGCTTCTGGTACCGGACGTTAACCTAGGAGCCTATGTTTCATTCAAAACAGGCATTGATGTCATACTTTGGGACGGGTTCTGTCCGGTACACCACGGCATCACGGCGGCTCAGGTCAGAGGTCTTAAACAAAAACATCCAGATGCTTTCGTAATGGCCCATCCCGAATGCAGGGCCGAGGTTCTGGCGCTGGCAGATTACGTCGGATCGACAGAATCGATGCTTGAAGCATCGAAGGCCTCGGAAGAAAAAGAATTCATCATTTTGACAGAAGTGGGGATGAGGTACCGGATGGAGAAGGAGAATCCCGGAAAGGTGTTCCATTTTCCGGAACATGCTGTATGCACGACCATGAAGATGGCCTCGCCGGAATCGGTCCTCTTATCGCTGGAAAAAGGTATAGGAGAGGTAGTTCTTAGCGAGGATATCATCAACGGCGCAAGAACCCCGGTCATGAAAATGATTAGCCTGCGCTGAGAGCGTTCGGTCTTTTTTAAAACACACTGTCCTCTGACAAAATAGACTTTAGGTTCGATAGATATTTATCCGCTCAACCGTTGATAAAATATACAGGAGGTCAATAATAAATGTGTGAAAACGAGAAAGTATTGCGTATGCCCCTTATCGGGGATAAATGTCCTGAGTTCGAAGCGGCGACCACCCAGGGGAACATAAAGTTCCCTCAGGACTTCAGAGGAAAATGGGTCGTCTTTTTCTCGCACCCTGCGGATTTCACTCCCGTCTGTACGACAGAATTCATGACGTTCGCTCACAGATCGAAAGAACTTTTGGATATAAACACGGTCCTTGTCGGGCTTTCGGTCGATTCGATATCGGCACACATCTCATGGCTGAGAAGGATCAAGGAGCTGGAATGGAAGAACATGAAGGGCGTCGATGTACAGTTCCCTCTGATCGAGGACATTTCCATGAATGTTGCCAATAAGTTCGGGATGATCATGCCGGGGCAGTCGAACACGCAGGCGGTCAGAGCAGTGTTCATAATAGATCCGGAAGGAACGATCAGGCTGATCTTGTATTATCCGCTGAGCACGGGAAGGAACTTCGATGAGATCAAGAGAGCTGTGATGGCCCTTCAGAAGGCAGACAAGGACAAATGCGCCACTCCTGCGGACTGGAAGCCGGGAGAAGACACCATTGTACCTCCGGCGAAAACCATGAGCCTTGCGAAAGAAAGGGCCGGAATGCAAAGCGGCAAACAGTACTGCCTTGATTGGTTCCTCTGTTTCAACAAAGAATCTTAAAAAAATATGCCGCGGTGCGGCAATCTTTTTTCTTTTTGTGAAAAGTTAAATCATCTGGCGTTCCTGCACATGTCCAATATCCTGACCACCGCAGGATTGCCTGGCTCTTTCTCGTTGATCGCACCGGCGACTATCTTTGCCTCATTTATCTTTTTCTTTTCAACAAGGCTGTAAGCGAGGATCTCCATTCCCAAAATGTTGCTCGGATCTCCCTTGACCGCTTTGGACGCATACGCACCGGCGCTTACCGTCTTCCCCTCGATCCAAAGATAATAGGAGACGAGAGCATCGGCATCCGGCTTGGATTTGCTCTTTTTCAGATTCTCCTTTACAAACTTTCCTGCTTCTTTGGACCTTCCTGCCGCAGACAATGCCGCACAGTAACACACCTTAACGTTCAGGTCATCCGGAGCTTCACTAAGCAGTCCCTCTGCCAGTTTGACCGCTCGGTCGTGTTCTTTGCCTGCCGATACCGATCTGATCATGACCGCCGTATCATCCAGTGTCGGAGAGGCAAGCTGCTCATAGGACCCTGAGGATTCTTTGTACATCCTTAAATCAAAAAAAATGTGCATCTTTTCTCTGAGGATATCATCACTATCCATTGCGTGAGAAAGCACTTTTTCTGCCTCCGCAGGAAACCCGATGCTCCGAAGACCTTTTGCGGCTTCAAGCCTGTCTTTGTCTTCGACCTTGTCCGGGATTACTCTGGCAAGGTCTGCGGCGCTTTTCTCATCCTCAATGACCTTTAAAAGCGATGCGCAGGTCAGCAGCGTAAAGGGGTCATCCGAGAATTGGTTGGCCAATTCCAAGATCTGTCCGGATGCCAGAGGCATGTTCCCGTTCTTTATGTTGGACTGTATCTCTCTCAGTGTTTTCTCCTTGTCCATCTGCGCGTATATCTCCTTTACAAAGATAAAGATTAAGTCAGAACGGCCGTGTTGATGGGTTCATATACATTCAAGCCGATGACGGTTAGGTGAAGCAATGCTCAAAGGATTCTCAATATACGGCCTTTTTGGAGAATACGACTATGAGGTAAGCCTCAGCAACGGCTACATTACTTTCATCCATTCGCTCAACGGATACGGAAAATCCACCGTCATGAAGCTTATCTCCGACATCCTTAAAGGGAACACAGACGAGGTAAAAAATGTAAATTTCAAAAGGATTGATCTGAAATTCAGCGACGGAACAGCACTTATTGTGGAGAATGTAGGGGAATCTCCGCTGATACAGATGCAGAAGAATGAGCTAGAGGAGGAAATATCCGCTGAAGAGCTCAGGAACATACAGGGCGTACTTTACATATCTCCGGACAGGTCCGTGGTGTACACGGAAGACGGCATCAGGCCCGCACTTGAAACATATGTGGAGAGCTTGACCGACAAACTCAGGACCGCAAAAGAGAACGACCGCCTTAAGGACATCCCCAAAAGCGGAAGAAAAGAGCTTACGGATGCCGAGCTTGAATTCTGGAGCAAGGATCTCAAGGCTAAACTCGACTTCATCAAACGTGCCGGAATAGAACCCGATATGCCTGCGGGATACAAGTTCCCGCCGTCAAGATTCGAGATCATGAGGTACAGACAGGACTATGAAGACCTGGCATTTTCCCTAGAAGAATATGTCAAAAGGTACTATGACATCTCGGAATCAACGATAGTGTACACAGACATCGTGAACGACCTTCTGGTAAACAAGAGCGTATACATCAATGAAGGAAACATCCTGAGCGTCAGAATGGACAACGGCGCGATGCTCCAGCTTGATAAACTCTCTTCCGGAGAGAAGCAGATACTGATAATGTTCTATCTGATCATGTTCGAGGCCAAGCACGGGTCAATCATCATCATAGACGAGCCTGAAATATCTCTTCACATAGGATGGCAGCAGAGGCTGGGAAAGACATTCTCTGATATTGCCAGGCTGCGCGGGATGCATATGATCGTCTCGACCCATTCTCCTCAGATGATACATGACTGTTGGGACATGTCTGTTGAACTGAAGGTGGAAGATGATAGGTGAACTCACAGCATTGGACATCGCCAACACCGTCTCCATGCTCAGGTCCTCCCATAAAGGGCCGATAATCGTGGTCGAAGGCGTGACAGACAGCAGACTGTTCGGTAAGTTTATCGA
>WQTN01000065.1 GCA_009786295.1 Methanomassiliicoccaceae archaeon | reverse complement strand
CATAATGGGAATGATGGTCCCCAAAGTGGAGGCCACATCCTTCCATACCAAAATGACCGAGAAGGGATACGGCGTGATAGAGACGTCCGCCTACATTGAGGAGGCCGCAATGGCCTTCGAGAAACTTCTCGACACATTGGTCCGTGCGGCCGAGGTAGAGACCACCATGAAGAAGCTGCTGGATGAGATCGAGAGAACAAAGCGGAGGGTCAACGCCCTTGAGTTCAAGATCATACCGGAGCTCAAGGATGCCGAGAGGTTCATCCGTTTCCGTCTTGAAGAGATGGAGAGGGAGAACACGATCCGTCTCAAATACCTGAAAGGAAAAGGAGAGGCCGCAGAGTGAGATCGCTCAGGAAACGCGTTGAAGAGATATCGGACGATCCGAAGAAACTGAAAAGGACCTTCGCATTCATCTGGGTCACAGCGTACCTGATGCTCATCCTGGGGTTCATTCTGATCGTCTGGGTATTATTTTACCAAACCCCTTAAAAAAATCTCTTTTTTCAGAGTCATCTTTATTTTGTGAAATCCGTCATCCTTGTGGTGCCGGTGCCAAGGTGGACGATGGGCATTATCGCGGGGTTCGGATTGAAGTTATGCGACCTCTGATATTCTGTCTGGCTCTGCCATGCGGATGCGTTGATGATCTTGACGCCGCGGTAATCTCTCTTCCCCGCGCCGTGCACATGGCCCGACACGAATATGTCCGGGACCCTGTCAATAACAAGATAATCCTTCTTCTCGGGCGCCATGGCTGTCTTTCCGCCGTACATCGGGGCGAGGTGGCGTCTTGTCAGCATCTCCTTCATCACATTGATCGGATCTTCGTAATTCAGACTCTGTACGCCTGCCACCCAATCGTCAATGCTCTTGCCATGATAGGATAATATGGTCCTCTTTTCTATCTCGATGTTAACAGGATTTCCCGCCAGGATCACATTTGAATCGAAACTTTTTGTGAATATCTTGCCAAGCGCCGGCTGCGGTTCTGCCAGTCTCACGGCATCATGATTGCCGGGCTGGATCACCATCTTGATGTGGTCAGGGATCTCTTTCAGATATTCTCCGAGCTTCTCATACTGCCCGTATATGTCTGCGATGTTGAGTTCCTCTTCCTGTCCGGGGAATATCCCTATGCCGTCTACCACATCTCCGGGGAGTATCAGATAATCGAGGTCCATGTCATAGGAGTTCGCCTTCAGCCAACTGATCATCCTCTTCCACTCTTTCTCTAGGAAAGCGTAGCTTCCGACGTGTATGTCCGAAAGAAACGCGACCGAAGATACCGAGTCCGACGGTACCCAAGTGCGTCCGGCAGGGACGTCAGGCCTGAATATCTTGTCCGCAATGAAAAGATCTCCCTTCATCGAAGGTTTTCCGGATATGCCAATGACCTCGTCATTGACGAACAGCTCCCCGAAGCACGGGGACTCCTTTGAGATCAGAACAGTACACGATCCGTACTCGTCCTCTACGCGCAGGGTGGTATGTCCGTTCTTCGTCTCTTTTTTCTCGTATATCATGCCTATTATCTGCGTATCTCTTCCGAGGGTCATTGCCTTGGATATCGAGACGGATGTTCCAAAGTCCCTTCTTTTTTCGATCATCTTCTTCAGAGCAGAGAACCTGCTCCGGAAGTAGTTTGCAAAATCCTCGATCTTGCCCTCGCATGTCGAGTCGCCCGTGACATCAGTCCCGGAAACGATCGAGATGTCGCAGTGGTTCTTGTTCCTCGGAACGATCGGCTTCCTTTCAGGCGCAACGGCGGCATCTCCGGCAATGAAACTCAGTATGTCCTTCTTCTCAATGAAGACCGAGCTCTCGGAAAGCGTGGCCAGAAGAGTGTTGGCAAAAGATATCGGGTCGGGGTTGGAAAGCACATAGTCTAATGCATCCGGTGAGAAGAATAGGTTCTTCTGCGCAGCCGCATTAAGGACCTCCGACCTCATAGAATCCCCTATACGATACCTCACTAAATAAGCTTTAAGACGGACGCAAAGGATGTTAAATATGCACAATGCCTGCTCGTCTCATGGTCTCGGTCTTGATATCATGCAGCGTGTACCCCAGCGAGGATCAGGAAAAGGTAAGGGGAGCAATTCTGAACATCTTTCCGGACGCATTGCTGGAGAGGACGGACGATGGGTTCAAAGGAGAGGCAAGCACAGACCGATTCCGCGTTCTCATCCGCAAACAAAAGATACTTGACAGCACAAGGTCGATGATGTTCAAAGGGATCAGAGGGAACAAGATCGTATTGCACCTGAACAAGCAGGTCGCCACCGTAGGCAAGATATCTTTCACAGAGCCGAAGACCATCTTAGGGACCATCATGGTTACCATGGAGTGCGAGGACCCGGAGGCCCTCATCGACAAGATGGCGCCGAGGACAGTCGACGGCGAAGAGGTGAGATGATGATAGGGATGTCATGCACGCAGTTCGGGATATTCGACCCGGAAAATATCATGGACAAGGTATCAAAGAACTTTGAGCTGTGGGAGATATTCTCCGAGGCCGAGAATGCCGTGACAAAGTTCTCTTCCAGATTCAATGAGATAAAAGGATCTTACAGCATGAGATATTCCATACATGCCCCCATCTGCGACATCAACATTGCATCCGTGAATGATAAGATGAGAGAAGCTGCGGTCGATGAGATGCTCAGGACGATGGAACATGCAAATCACATGGATGTAAAGACGGTAACGATCCACCCCGGGATATATTCGATGGTGCTGTATGATGTGAAAGACAGGTCTGTAGAACTTTCAAAACGCTCTCTGAAAGCGATAGAGAAAGGGGCCAAAGAGTACGGAGTGACCGCAGCGATAGAGAATATGCCATCATTCGGAATAATGATGGGGCAGACCCCGGAGGAGCTGCTGGACCTTATAGACGGAACAGATCTTATGATCTGTTTCGACATCGGCCACGCAAACACGCTGGGACGTATCAACGAATGCATCGACGCGTTCGGCGAAAGGATCGTGAACATTCACATTCATGACAACATCGGCAAGAACGATGATCATATGACCATCGGCGACGGGAACATCGATTTTATGAAAGTTCTCTCAAGGCTGAAACGGTACAAGGGCAACTATGTGATAGAGTCCAGGAACATGGAGTCCGCCATCACATCGAAAGGACGTTTGGAAGAAATGTTTCGCCGGATCAAATCGTAAAAATCCTTGATATGGTGCAGCGTTCGTTGCTGCGCCGCCATCTGATAAGAAGAACAATGCCGACTTTGTTAATGCGGTGTGTCATCCTCGTTCTTCACGAATCCGTTCTTGAACAGAGGAAGCGTCTTGATTGCTTCTTTGGAGCCCAATGCTCTCATCAGTATGTATATCAGTGCGACGAATCCCGCCCCCAGAAGCAAAAAGGTCACAATTACCAATAATCCATCCATCCCCATCCAAGTGAATGATAAAAGATAGTCATTGATGAAATGAAGCAGTATCGATGCATATAATCCGAAACGAACGAATATGTATCCGAGGAATATGCCCATCAGCCCGGCCGTGACGACCTTCCACAATTGGTCATCCCAGCCGGGATAATGTGCCAGGCCGAAGATGATGCCAGATATAATTATGAGCACGATCGCAGTTTTACTCATTCCGAAACCGCCGAACAAACATTTCAGCGATTCCTTCTTCTTGGTAACGATAAGTGAGATGAAGACCATAGGTATGCCGATGTACAACACGCGGGCGATGATCTCTTCCCAGAATGCAGCATTTGCCATGCCGAACATCTGTTCTACTTCATCCCCAAAGTCGGGAACATTGACATCTGACCCCGAAGCCATTGTTAGGAATGTGACGATGATATTGATAAGAAGCATTGCGCTTAGAGAGATGCAGACCCAAAAGGCTGCAGTGTCCTCTGCCGCACCCGGCCCGGTGATACCGCCCGGGCCTCTTGCTTTGATTACTAACTTTTGTATTGCGATTATCACGCATACAATGATGACCATGGCGATAAGTGCCCAATACAACTGAAGCACAAACCCGCTGATGGAGTATACGGCCACCGGGAAAGGCACGATAAGGATGAGATTGAGGCGCCCGCCCGTTAAAATGGAGGAAACGTCTGGGAAATTGATCATCAGGGTTATCGCTTCAAAAACGGCAATGGCCATAATGACTATGGTCACAGCCAGAATGATATGCTCAAGGAGGCTCGACCGCTTGGCTGAACCTGAGCTTTGGCCGGGATCGCGCTCCGGGCCTCCAAGGTAACGGCCGCAAGCACCACAGAAAGTTTTTCCTCTAGTCTTAAACTCAGCGCATCTTGGGCATTCATCGGGCATTGTCTGCTGTTCTTGTTCTTCTCCAAGATAACGGCCGCACACTCCGCAGAAAGATTTTCCCCTGGCCTGGAATTCAACGCAGCTTGGGCATTCATCGATCGTTTCACGAAGCCCTTGTTGCTTCTCTCCCAAGTAGCGGCCGCAAGAGCCGCAGTAGAGTTTTCCCTTTACCTCATATTCTGCGCATCTTGGACATCCGTCGCTCATCGTCTGCCGCTCCCCTCGTTCTCTATGTTTTTCAAGATGTTATCCATCCTTTCCACTTCGACAACTGCTAAAAGGGAATTCCGGTATTTTGCTGTATCCCTTATCTGCAGCGCAATATACTCTTCCCTTTTTTGGCTCACTTTCAGATATCCTTTGACCTTATTTAGATAGTTGTCCCAGGATATGACAAACGATTCCGGGGAAGACATATCGAAATGCATCTTCATCCCTTTTTTGGCCAGTCTGTGTTCTTTTACGAACTCCATGGTCTTCACTGTGTTGATGTACACTTCCGTGAATTCTTCATTGTTCATATCAAGAGGTATGACGTCGATC
>WQTN01000064.1 GCA_009786295.1 Methanomassiliicoccaceae archaeon | reverse complement strand
TCACTCGCCCAGATAACCTACGATCAGCAGCAAGCCTTTGTTCTGTTCCGCAGCTTTGCGGTAAACCTTCTGTAAATCCACAAACTCGTTCCACAGCTCGCTGATGATGTAGTCCGCTTCTTCTTTGACCGAACGTTTGTCATAACCCTCCAGCCAACCGGACTTTAACAGCTTCTTGATGTTCGCTTTTTTATAGAAAGCACTTTTGTCAATGTTCTCGATTTGAGCGAGGATCGTTTTCACTTCATCGGGAAATTTGAATACAGTAGGGTCGCATACGATAAAGGACATGCCATCCTCGGCGGTCACTTCTATATGTTCTGGTATAAACGCCTCGCCGCTGCTGTCGGCCACAACCTCACCGCCGTCGGTAACTTCTTCAAAATCGATGTTTTTCCCGTAGTTGGTAAGGACAAGGGATAATCCCTCTGTCATTTCTAAAGAAACAACGTCCTGTGACGCACGTATTTCTTTCATGAAAGCGTTTTTATTCATCGCGCCGCTTCCAAAGGCTGCAATCACCTTTTCGGACATCGGGGCAAAGTAAACCACTGAGCTGATCTCGCCCTCCAGATATTCGGTCTCGTCAGGAATTTCGTCATCAGGTCTCTGAGCGGCTCCTTGTGCCGGAACAGGTTCCGTCGCCTCCTGGATCCTTTTTTGTATTACCTGCATAGGAACGCCTTTATTCAAAAAAATTGGTATATTTTCTGCCAAAAAGGCGGAAAAATCGTTGCTTAACTTTGCCAACTCATTTTTTTGCGCTTTTTGGATAAGCAATGTCATACTGGCAGCTTCCGTTGCAAAAGCGTTTAACTGAGCCTCTAATTCTTGATCCATTCTGGTCCCTCCTGTTCATTGACACCTTTGAATATTGCCATATGCATCTCTCCGAACTAACCCGTATTTTCAGTGTAGGGCTTGCGTACTAATAGCATCTTCATGCGCCCCACTCTGAATGTTCAATATGTTAAACAATTCTTCGCAACCAGAACGATGCTGCCGTAGGCAGCCTCTAAACCGCTCTGAACGCACCTACATTCCGCCTGTTCAGGCAAAAGTATGAAAAACGCTAAAAGTATATGAGATAAGCGTAATGGCAGACATCAGAATCAGAAAGAGAAAAAGGATGAGAAGCAAAGAGATCAAAGCGTTGTCGTCTGAATTGGAAGAGATGCTCGGAGTGCCCGTGTTCGCTGAGGACGATACAGTGGACATAGCGGAGAGTTCTGACTTTGACCTATTATTTGTGGACAACGACATCCTCGGGCTGATCGTCGAAGGGAAGCCTTTCCTGACGATAAGAGGCATCATCAAATACAGGCCGGCAAAAAGATACGTGACGGTCGACATGGGCGCGGTCCCCTTCATAACGAACGGAGCAGACTGCATGGGCCCAGGCATCGTCGAAGCGGACCCGTCAATATCCGTGGGAGATCTGGTTTGGATAAGGGATGAGAAGAACAAGGTGCCGCTTGCCATAGGAATATCGGAAAGAGCAGGAGAGGAACTTATCAGAAAGAGCCCCGGGAAGGCAATAAGGAATGTTCACAACGTAGGGGACAAGCTTTGGAAGACCGGAGAGTAAGGTATGTTCGGAAGGAAGAAAGAGGAAAGGAAAAAGAAAACATTCATCGATCTCGACGGATACAGCGCGCCGATGTATGCACAGTCCGATGCAAAGATCGTTGTGGTGGAGGTCACGTCGTACCGCGACCTGAAGGCAATGACAGACATGGCATACCGCGGGAACATACTGATCCTTGACCTTTCAAGGTTCGAAGAGGGAGATGCCTCTAAAAAGGAACTCGCAAAACGCCTTCTGGAGGTGGCAAGGGACATCAGCGGGGCATTCACCGAGGTCTCGGACACACTTATGGTGCTGAGCCCGAGCGGCCTTAGCATAGACAAGCGCAGAATAATCCACAAGGAGTAAATGAGCATGTCAGAAAGGTACAAGGTGATACACGACCCGATCCACGGCAGCATCAGGGTGGAGGAACCCTTCCTGACGATCCTTGACAGGCATGAGATGCAACGCCTGAGGGAGGTGAAGCAGCTGGGTCTCGGCAGCATGGTCTTCCCCGGAGCGAACCACACGAGGTTCGAGCATTCTCTCGGAACGTATCATTTGGCAGGCAGGATGGCGGCATCGATAGGCCTGTCCAAAGAAGATTCCTCCGCAGTAAGGATGGCCGGGCTTCTTCATGACATCTGCCACACGCCGTTCTCCCATACGACCGAGGAAATAGTCGGGCACGCGACCGGGATGGACCACATGGAGGCTGCCAAGAAACTTATCAGCGGCGAGATAAGAACACATCTCGAAAGGGATGATGATCTGTTCGGAGGGGTTCCGCCGATATCCGAGGTCCTTGAAGAGAACGGGATATCCTCTGAAAAAGTGTGCGGCCTCATAATGTACCCAGAATCCACCGACGAGAGACTTGACGCCTTCAGCGGCGGAAGGAAGGCGGAGCACTTCTCGGCAAGGGATTTCATACATCAGATAATACACGGGCCGGTAGACGCGGATCAGATAGACTATCTCGTAAGGGATGCGCATTATACAGGCGTGACCCACGGAAAAGTGGACATCGAGAGGCTGATAGGGACGATGAGGATCAACAACGACAGGATCGTGATCGAAAAAGGCGGAAGATCGGCCGCCGAAGGCCTGATGGTGGCAAGATCCTTGATGTACTCGTCCGTATACTTCCACAGGACGGTCAGGATAGTCAAGATGATGCTGCTGAAATCCGTTGAGGCATCATCCATCGACGTAAAGGAGATACACCTCTGGAACGACGCGGGGCTGATGGAACATCTGATCGCGGAAGGAGGGAAGCCCTCTCAAATAGCCAGGTCGGTGCAGAACAGGCTGCTGTACAAAAAGGTCATGACCGTATTCAGCGAAGACGCGTCCGAAGACCTGTTGTCATTTCTTTCGGAATTCACATCGTACCAGAAGAGGAAACAGCTGGAAAGAGAGATAGCCGACCGCGCAGGAGTCGATATGTCCGAGGTCGTGGTCGACATTCCGCCGAGATCGATACTGCTTTCGAATATGAGCATCGGAAAGACTGACGTCTCGATACTGGATCCGGAGGGAAAGGTCAAGTCTCTGACAAGGCTGTCCCCCATTGCCAAAGCGCTGCAGTCAAGGGACACATTCGGCTGGTCTCTGCTGATAGCGTCTCCCGAAGAGCATAAGGATGCTGTTCTCAGGGCCTCTAAGAAAGTTCTCAGCCTTTGACAACCCCTATGGGGGTGAGCTTTGCCACCTTTTCTGTAAGCCCGGCGTCGCAGACCACTTTGATGACCTCGTCGACATCTTTGTATGCGGCAGGGGCTTCCTCAAGCAACCCTTCATCAGATCCGCTCCTGAGGTAGATGTTGCTCTTCCTCATCTCATTCTTCACATCGGATGCCTTGAGCTTGTTCAAGGCCGCCGTCCTGGACATCCTGCGCCCCGCACCGTGGCATGTCGAGCCGAATGTCTCCTCCATCGCACCCTTTTTGCCTACCAGGACATACGTCCCAACCTTCATGTCTCCGGGGATGATCACAGGCTGCCCCACATCCCTGTACATCTGAGTGATCTCCCTGCGTCCCGCAGCGAATGCGCGTGTCGACCCCTTTCTGTGAACAAGCACGTTCTCCGCATGCTTCTCTACGTCATGGCGTTCTTTCTTTGCGATGTTGTGCGCAACATCATACACAACATCCATCCCCATGCTCTCTGCGGTACCTCCCAGAATATTCTCGAAGGACTCCCTGACCCAGTGCGTGATCATCTGTCTGTTTGCCCACGCGTAATTGGCGCCGCAGCACATCGCTTTGTAATAATCGTCGCCCAATTTCGAGTTCAGAGAGGCACAGGCAAGCTGCCTGTCTGGAAGCTGCACCTTGTTCTCTCTGATGTACCTCTCCATCTCCTGAAGGTATTCCGTTGCGATCTGATGGCCGCACCCTCTGGAGCCGCAGTGCACCGTGACGGTGACCGCTCCTTCTTTCAGCCCGAACTTTTTGGCCACCTCTTTGTCAAAAACATCATCTACGACGTCCAGCTCAAGGAAATGATTGCCGGATCCAAGGGAACCGAGCTGCGGTATCCCTCTCTTGCGGGCCTTGTCGCTTACCGTTGCCGGGTCGGCATCCTGCATCTGTCCCCCCTCTTCGGTGGCTTCTATATCACGTTCCCAGCCGTAGCCGTTCTCCACAGCCCACTTCGAACCGTTCGTGAGTATCTCATCCAGTTCTTTATTGCCGATCTTCGTAAGTCCTTTCGATCCGAGCCCGGAAGGCACGTTCTTATACAATTCATCGACCAAGGCGCCGACATTCCCTCCGAGGTCGTCGACGGTAAGGTCTGTTTTTATGAGGCGGACCCCGCAGTTGATGTCGAAACCTATGCCTCCGGGAGATATTGATCCGCTATCCGCATCGACCGCCGCGACACCTCCGATGGGGAACCCGTAGCCCCAGTGTATGTCCGGCATGGCCATCGAACTTCCGACGATCCCGGGGAGGCAGGCCACATTCGCCGCCTGCTGCGGTGCGTTATCGGCCCGGATCTGATCGATCATGCTCTCGCTGGCATATATTATCGCGTTCGTCCTCATGCCGGGGACTTCTTCCTTCGGTATCTCCCACCGGTTGTCATCGATCTTCCTCAGCTTTCCGTTCCATGCCATATGATCATCACCGTATCTGCACAATAAAAGTTAAAGATAGAGGGGCCGGGACCGAGATTTGAACACGAGTCAAGGGATCCACAGTCCCCTAGGATAACCAAGCTACCCCATCCCGGCCATGTGGTAGGTTGCG
>WQTN01000063.1 GCA_009786295.1 Methanomassiliicoccaceae archaeon | reverse complement strand
CTACAGAGATGTTTGCGTCTATTCGTCTCCGTTCGGAGGAAAAGTGAAGTATTTCGGAGACTCCAACAATTTTGAAATAGACATGGTTGTAGAAGCGAAAGGCACAAAATGGAGCGCAATCGAGGTCAAATTGAGAAATGATGAATTTGACAAAGCTGCCGAAAATCTGATAAAACTGAAGAACAGAATGAGCACTGATGCCAAGCTACCGTCGTTCCTGATGATATTGACTGCAATGGGAGGTTATGCCTATACTCGTGACAACGGGGTTGCGGTGGTTCCAATAGATTGTCTCGGGCCGTGACAAGGAACTTATGCCGGCCACACAGCTGGTACAATTAAAAACCAATATGCCGTTGTATTCATGATGCACGAGAAGCTGAAAGCCAGCATAGAACGCAGTCCCGTCATAGATATGGAGGGATACCCATATCTGATCCACCCTGTCACCGATGGTATACCGGAGATGGATCCAGACATTCTGGATGAGATAATCGACTGGATGGTCTCCATCGGCAATTTCGACTGCGACCGCATCATCGCGCCAGAATCTATGGGAATACCGCTCGCCGTCCCCCTGT
Source organism: Methanomassiliicoccaceae archaeon (assembly GCA_009786295.1). Classification (GTDB taxonomy): domain Archaea; phylum Thermoplasmatota; class Thermoplasmata; order Methanomassiliicoccales; family Methanomethylophilaceae; genus Methanoplasma. The sequence continues at coordinate 4,242 of WQTN01000063.1, read as the reverse complement.
CGCTCAGGCTCAGGATACCGTATTCCATCATCCGGAAAAGGTCCTACGGCATAGAGGGAGAGACCCCCGTCAAATACCAGACGGGATACTCTGAGAGATCTACATAAACGGCCTGAAGAAAGGTGACCGGGTGGTCATTGTAGATGATATTCTCAGCACAGGAGGCACAATGTCGGCAATCGCCAATGCCCTGAGAGAGAACGGGATTTCCATATCTGACATTCTGGTCGTTCTCTGCAAAGATTCCGATAGAAAAGAACTGAACAGGCATTTGGGCATCGACTTCAAAAGGATGCTGGACATATCGATCGAGAACGGGACCGTTACCGTAACAGACCCGTCGGACTTACTGTAAGCTAACTGTAGTTCTCTTCTATTAAGTCAAACCGGCGAGCTCTTCGGCTGTGGGACCAGATCTGATACTCTTGGTAATGGCGGCATGCATAGCTGGCTCTCTGATCGGGACCTTTACGGGATTGGTACCTGGCATCCATGTGAACACTCTCGCCTCAATGATGCTTGTGTCTTATCCGGCGATGGAATCGTTCCTGTTGTCGTTCACATCCTCGGCGAATGTTCCTGTTGTCGTATCGTCCTGCATCATGTCCGCCTCCGTGGTCCACTCTTTCATTGATTTTGTTCCATCCGTTTTCATAGGTGCGCCGGATCCGGACGAGGTATTGACAACGCTTCCGGGGCACAGGCTTCTGATGCAGGGGCAAGGGATGCGTGCTGTCCGCGCCGCAGCGGTCGGCAGTGCTGTCGGCGCTTCGTCGGCAATCCTCCTTGCGGTTCCTCTTCAGTATCTGATGCTGCACGGGCTGGCGGATCAGCTTGACGCATTTACCATCGCGGTGCTGCTCTTTACCATGTCGGCGATGGTCCTGAAAGAACGCGGCCTTGAGAACAAGGTCTGGGCGGCCGTACTTGCGGCCGTCTCCGGAACACTAGGTCTGCTTTGTATGGACCTGCCCATACCTTCCGTTGGGATAGCGGGGGAGGGGACGCTTCTCTTCCCGCTTCTGACCGGTCTTTTCGGCATACCTGCGCTGCTGAGCTCGTTCAAGAACGCCTCTGTCCCGGAACAGCATGACGACGGCGTCTCTCCCGTGGACCATGTCCCAGGCGTCAAAGGGGTCATCATGGGTTCGGTCGCCGGATGGTATCCCGGCATGACGGCAACGGTGGGCGCTTCGCTGTCCTCGATCTTCATGCCGGAAGACAGGCCTGAAAGGTTCATCTCCGTCGTTGCGTCCATAGGCACAGTGACCTCGATATTCTCGCTCGTAACATTATCTGTCTCAGGCAGCGGAAGGTCCGGGACCGTGCTCGTTATCAAAGAGATCATCGGGGACGGCATATCCGGATTCTGCTCGCCGGAGTTCCTTCTTCTGCTGCTCTGCGCCGCAGTCGCGTCATTATTCGGTTATCATCTTACGGTATCCATCGGAAAGATGATGAGCAGACTGACCAACAGGATCAATACCATGTTATTGAACAAAGCCGTCCTGTGCCTTGTTGTTGCGCTTGTGCTGCTGCTGACGGGACCGTTCGGCCTGCTGATCCTAGCGATATCAGCCCTTGTGGGTATGATCCCCCTTGCCGCAGATATGAGCAGGATCCCCCTGACGGGGTGTCTGATGCTCCCGGTGATCATCCACGGGCTCTTTGGGCAGATTGTCTGATAATGAAAAAAGACATCAGCTGCGCACGCTCCAAAGTTCGCCCGCTGTCAAGTATGAATGCCCCTGGCGGGGGCATCTCTGTTCAACTTTGATGAGCAGCAGAGGCGCAGATCTTTGTTGCCCACTTGCGGTCTGCCTCATCAATATAGTAGATCGATAGTATGAGCAGTTCGTTCCCCAGCGCAGCGGTCAGCCGGGTTTGCCACAGAGGTCCCCCGTTCTCTTCGATCTGTGTGTGCTGAATGGCAGCGGCGATTTGTGCATTGCGCAAGGAAAACTGCATATGGTCCGGCTCATCGCTGATCACATACTCCAAAAGCATTTTGCTGTCTGCTGTGCCGTCTTTCCTCTGAACAGACAACGTAGAGGCACGGATCGTTCTGTTGTCATCCCACCATATCAGCGTTCCGTCTTCCTCGCGTTCAAAATGCATTTGACCGTCACGAGTGATGTTCCAGCCGTTAACAAGACTGCAGACACAGTTGCGCCGGTACCCTAATTCCGCTTCTCCGATCTCTTTGAACCTGCTGCGGACCGTCTTTACAAGTGCCTCATTGCCAGAGAGCTGTGCAAGTTCCAGCCATTCAGCGGCATGATAGTCCAGATCGGGGTCCATCTCATATGCCCTTTCCAGGCAGCTGAGCGCAGTCTCGATATTCTTGTGTTCATCATCCGTCTCGGGCGGCAGCCAATTGATCTCACAAAGGATCGTATTAAGCGCACTGTTCTTGAAAAGAAGAGCATCCTGCTGACGGTTCCACCACACGAAGAACTCGCTGCCGTCGGCATCACCTTTCTGTGCTCTCTCGAAAAAATCTATGTCAAAGTACCCTAGCGGACAGCATGCAAGATGATCTGAATCCACAGGAGTGCTGTCGAGTGCCAACGACACAGCAATGTTGCTGTATCCGCCTGATCTGCTCATATTGATGATCTCTTTGCTCAGACTGCGAAGCCACTTTCCCATTTCTTCCTGAAGCATCCCATAATCGCCATTGTCCCAGTACCCTGTGTCATCCTCGACCTCGATGGGCGCAACACAGAGCTCCTTCAGCATATCGACCAGATATGCATGATAACCGGGTCCAGCACTATTTGTTTTGGCCGACACGCACAGCTGTCCGTCCTCCCATGTGCAATATATGTCTTCCTCAAACGGAACGAGCTTGATATTGAAACCTTCTTTGAAAAACGAACATGTCTTTCCCCATCCTGGAATGATGGAACGCGGTTTGGAAAAGTATCTCTCGTAACGTTCTTTAGATATATCTTTGCCCTTCCCTACGGGAAAACAGATTCTCAGACCCAAGCCCATATTAGTTCGCTCTTCTCTTGCTTTTCTGCATTGTTTTGCTAGATGAGACTTCATTAGGAGTCTGATCATATAAAAGGACGATTTATGAAAAATCCTAGAAAAATCCAAAACGGTGCTTGCAGCCTGTGAGCGGGCGGTGTAAGCCATTTTGGTAATGGTTCCCATTGCCGCAGATGCGAACGGAGCTCTCCTAACTGAAGCCTGATGCGTCTGGTGACCATTCACGGGCTCTTCAGGCAGATCGTCTGAACATGTCGCGGATAATCTTTTACATTCACACCTTCTCTCCGAAGCATGTCGGAGACGGCCGCGGGAAAGACAGGAATTGTGCTGTTGCTCGCGGTGTGCGCATTTGCGGCTCTGATGGATGGTTTGGACGGCAGCATCGTGAACGTTGCCCTGCCAGAGATGGCGGTGTATTTCGGTGCGGACGCGGGAACCATCGCATGGGTGGCCGTGTCGTACTTTGTTGTGCTGGCAGGCCTCATGATCTTTTTTGCGAGGATCGCAAAGAACGGCATGATAAAGAAGGTCTTTTTGATCGGCCTTATCGTTTTCACGGTAAGTTCTCTCTTCTGCGGCATATCAGTGAATTTCCAGATGCTGCTGGCATTCAGACTTGTGCAGGGCGTGGGGGCGGCGATGATGGGTGCCGCCGCGCCGATGGTATGCGTGAAGTATCTTCCCGCATCGAACCTGGGGCTGGGGATGGGCGTTCTCACTCTCGGAAGTTCGCTGGGTTTCGCTCTCGGCCCTGCCGTAGGCGGGCTGATAACCGACCTGATATCCTGGCATTGGATATTCCTTATCAATGTGCCTCTCGGGATTACCGTCATCCCTCTGCTGATGAAGGCCATCCCGAAAGACGAGGGATACAGCGGAAGCGTCGATGTTGCCGGTGCTGTGCTGCTTTTCTCAGCAATATTGTGCGGCATACTTGCCCTCGAACGCATCCCCTATTCCGAAGACACCGTGTTGGTCATTCTGTCCGCTGTCATGTCTGTAGCGTCTCTTGCTGCCTTCATTGCCGTGGAACTTAGAAAAAAAGACCCGCTGCTGAACCTGCGCATTTTCAAACACTGGAAATTCAACTCGGTGCTTATTGCCTACACGCAGGGCAGCATCGTTTACATGGGCCTGCTGTACCTTCTGCCTTTCTATATGGTCGTGTGCATGGGCTTCTCTGTTTCCGAGACCGGCTTGTTCATTCTCATCTCTCCTCTGCTGACACTGCTGCTGTGC
>WQTN01000062.1 GCA_009786295.1 Methanomassiliicoccaceae archaeon | reverse complement strand
ACGTGGAGGTGCTGTTAAGATCGATAGCTCATAACTTCAGAAGATTATTCGAACTCAGGCCAGGGTCAATGGAGGTATGATTTCCTGAAAGCCTAAAAATACATCAAAAATATATTCATACACAGCCATACCCCTGTCATGAATGAAGTACTCAAGAACATCTACACTAGAGCCTCTGTTAGAAAGTATAAGGCTGACAAGGTTCCGGAGGATGACATAAGGGAGATCATAAGGGCGGGTTTCCATGCAGCGAACGGAATGAACCGCCAAGCCCTCGAATTCATTGTAATAGAAAACAGAGACTCCATCCGCAAATACAACAGAAAAGCGATAAACCTCTATGCAGAGATGATGAAAGCATCGGGACAGCCGAACCCGATGATAGAGAAAATGGTCAATGACCCGAGCGCAGACATGTTCCACGGCGCACCTGTGCTTGTATTTGTATTTTCGAACCCCAGCGCTGTGACGCCGATAGAAGATGGTTCTCTCGCTGTCGGGAACATGATGCTCGCCGCACACTCGATGGGGTACGGCACGTGTTTCATAGGCCTCGCACGCGGGCTGGAGAACGACAAGGAGTTCAGAAAAGAATGCAGCGTGCCGGACGGCCATAAGTACCTCGCATGCATGATATTGGGGAAGCCCGAGGGAAGCACCGAGAAGCATTCCCGTTCCGAAGTGAAGGTCCTGAAGTGGGTCAAGTGAAGCGATGAGGTATCCGAAAACTGTATCAGGCACTTTCATCGAAAGGCCGAACAGATTCATTGCCTATGTGGAGATCAACGGAAAGAAAGAGAAGTGCCACGTCAAGAACACGGGAAGATGCAAAGAACTTCTGATACCGGGCACCAGAGCTGTGCTTGCAGTTTCCGATAACCCTGGTAGATCCACAGCATACGACCTGGTCAGCGTCTACAAAGGCGGAATGCTTGTGAACATAGACTCCCAGGCACCGAATAAAGTGGTCCTCGAATCAATACGCAGCATACCCGGCTTTGAGCACGTTGATGAGGTCCGTCCCGAGCATACCTACGGAAACTCGCGCATTGACATATTCGCAAGAAGCGGTGACACGAAGAAACTTTTGGAGGTAAAAGGCGTCACTCTCGAAAAAGACGGCACCGCGCTGTTTCCGGATGCCCCCACTGAACGAGGCCTTAAACACGTAAAAGAGCTGGAGGCTTCTCTTGAAGATGGATATGAGGCATACATCATGTTCCTGATACAGATGGCAGGGCCGACGGTCTTCTCTCCCAACTATGATATGCATTATGAGTTCGCATCAGCGGTCGAGTCGGCACACAGGTCCGGCGTCAAGATCCTGGCCTACGACTGCGCAGTTACCGAAGACCGGATCTCTCTGGGGAGCCCTGTCAGAGTGAAGTATGAGGATCACTCGTAATCCACATCGGAAGGAGGACTTTTTCCAAGCTCATTCTCATCTTCTTTGAGAATGCTCTGTATCAGCTGCAGGTATTTTCCAAGTGCCGTTCCCTGTTCGTTGATCATCTGGTGGAGAAGATATACATTCTTCAGTGCCGGCGGGGCGTCGATGAACTTTCCGTTCTCAGGTTCTTCCCTTATCATATTCAGGACCACGGACTTCATTGATTTTGTGCCCGTAAGAGTATTCTGATAGCTCAGGACCGCATCCATAGCGGATGAGCCGTAAGAGGTTGCATTGATGTAATCCATTGCGGCGTTGCACAATTCCGAATAAGTATTGAAATCCACGTCTTCCACAAGATGGGTGAACATATGGCGCAGCCTGTCCTGAAAGAACGCATATACTTCTATCTTGGATTTGCCGACATCGGATACCAATTCGGAAGGGCCGTACATGTCTTTCATGTCCTTTATCGTGAAGGTCGACTTGATATGGAACTTCCTGACGGTCTTCTCGTTGGGCGTTATGACCATGTTCTTCCTGACAAGATACATGTCGACCACAGGCTGGATGATCCTGTTGTGGCGGATGATCGCCCTTCTTTCGTCGCGCATCCTCTTTTTTTTCTCGTTGTGGGAATTGATACGGTCCATTATGATGACAGCAAATATCAGAGCGAACACGCTGCCCATGCTGCCTCTTACAATGTCGTGCACGTCCATCTTTCCGCCGAGGATAACGACCGCCAGCCACGCAATGACGATATAAAAGACGATTGCCATCAGAGAGAGGATGAGCAGTCTGGACTCCTGTGCCTTCTCGGCGCGGTCCGCCCGCTTTTTTGATTTGTTGTTTAGCACGTCCGTATCCTTTATTTTGCTAATAAGCTTCTGTGGCTTGATTTCCGGCATTTTCATTGTATCACGTAGCCCTTGTTATGACGTTCCGTATGAGTTCCTGTGTCTCTCGCGCAGTCATAATGGTATTCACGATATATATTTCACAGCTTGAAAGGAAAGCAGAGAAGAATTCTGTCCTTATTTTCTCTTTATGGTCGTTCCATATGATCTGGTGAGGGTTGCACAGGTCGTTCTTTAACAGATATTCCAGGCCCTCTTCCGGCGTGAGCTGCCGTATCGGAACATTGTCATTATGGTCGCGTTTCAAAAGGAAGACGAATCTTATCTTTGTCATCGGTATGACCGAGGATTCGCCTGCTACCCACCTCACATTCGCTATCCCTCTCCCTTTGTTATCGAACCGCACATGGCTTACCAGAGGCTTGTATTCTTCCCATACGTCTCCTATATCGGCATCGATGTAGCAGTTCTTTTCGGAACCATAAGCGATAGGCCTGCCGTTCCCGAGCTTGACAAAATACCAATCATCCGAAATCAGATGTGCGTTATTGGTTCTCAGCAGCCCCCATGAATGCGTGGTCTTCCCGGTCTTGGACGGCGCTATCAGCGTCACTCCGCGCCCGTCGATATCAAGCACTGCACCATGCACAGAGTATGTGTCGTGCGCTTCTTCCAGAATGCTTCCGGATATTCCGAGCGCAATGCTTTTTATCCATCCGTAATAATCGAAGTTGAACAGGAATGCTATGTTGTTTGAGGGTTCTAACAGAACTCTCAGTTCATAGGATGGGTCGTTGATCGAATATATCTTCACATGCGCCCGTATGTCCTCTGACATCGAATAGAAGTTATCTTCCCACATCTTCAGGTGTTCCCTGTCCTCTGTCAGGAATTCTACGCAGAGGCCGAAGATATCCACTTTTGAAGAGTATGATTTGAGGCCTTTGTACTTCAGACGCAGTTCGGACGCTGTCTCGATACTGATGATTTCTACTTCATAACCCATGAGACCAAATGATGAATAGAGGTATACATATATACTGAATTCCTTGATTCAGATGAAAAACGCAGCTGTAAAAAGAATTTATGCCGCGGGATACCCCGCGGCTGGATACGTTCTCATATCCATGTTTTTTTCTGATCCCCTGCCTCATCGTCCTCGGGAGATTCATCGAAGCGGAAACTGACCAGAGCCGTTATTACGGCTGCAAGGAACAGTATGAACATCAGCAGCGTCCACTCGTCCATTGCCGTGACCGGTAAGGTCCAGTCTTCCGTGAGGAAGAAGATTATCACCGAGGCTATGCCGAGTATCACTGCCGTGATTCTGAGCAAGAAAGCGCTCTTCGACCTTTTTCTGTCGCCTTCGTCTATCTCGCTGTTCTTCTTGGCGTCATCATCCCCTTCCTTCCTTCTGCGGTCCTTTCCCCCTATGACCGCGATAATGCCGGTGAATACCGCCAGTACGGCGCAGATGAGATTCAGAACGGCCCATTCGCCGTTGCCGTCTCCTCCTTTGCCGCCTTCGTTTCCGGTACTGCCTCCGCCGATGGGGTCTTTTCCCTCATTACCATCTTGCTTTTCGGTATTGTTTCCGCCGACCAGAGGAGTGTATATGACTTTGGAGGCGACGCTAATGATATGGTCGCTCCGAACATCAAAGAAAGTGTACTTTCCGGATGCCAGTTCTCCCGATGATACCTCAACGCCATCCACGTAGACAGCGGTGATCCGATATCCTGGTTTCGCGGAGAATGTGAATGTCTTATCGCTTCCTTCCAGCACCTTCACCTCTCCCTCCGGGGTAATGGCCGAACCTTTATCGGCCGTGGCTGTGATGAGGTATTCGACAGCCCCTCCCGGCGGCAATGAAGCAGGCTCGAACTCTGCGACGACCGACATGTTCCCTGCTATTGGAACAACGGTCGGGCTGTTGATGCTCACTAATGTGCCGTCGATAGTGAACTTTTTGAAATCATATCCGCTCCCTGGGGCTGCAGAAAGGGTTATGGAACCGACACCGGTCGGAACATACACAAATCCATCGGCGGTCAGGGTCCCGTATCCTATGCTGCCGCTGCCGTCGGCAACAGTGACTGTTCCCGTGCCGTCGGGTTCGATGTCAACGAATACGGCATAAGAATTTCCGGAGTAGTTGATATCGTAGTTGTTATAGGCCAATGCGTTCTGCCCGAAATTGACCCCTGTATCCAATACGACCGCGCCGATCTTGTTCTCATAGTCTTGCAGGTCTGTAATGCTGTTGCCGTCGATGTCATCAGCGGGTCCGATGTTCTCTGTCCGCAGGGTCGGCGCCATATTGCCGGAGAAGACCGCACCGTTCGCTGCGGTCATCTTGGAGAAGTAAGTTGTATATACGCCTCCGCCGGAACCTTTGCTGTCAGCGCCTTTTGCTGTGTTGCAGGCGATCATTCCTGCGGTAAAGTTGAGCGTGGCGGCATTATAGATCCCGCCGCCGCAGTATGCCGTGTTGTAGGAGACCTCTCCGCCGGCCATGTTGAGCACGGCATTGTTGCGGTTATACACACCGCCGCC
>WQTN01000061.1 GCA_009786295.1 Methanomassiliicoccaceae archaeon | reverse complement strand
GATAGGGGACATCGCTGCTGAATACGGGATACCGATGGTCTCCGACGAAATATACGATAAACTGGTCTTTGACGGCGAATTTTTCTCCGCATCAAGGCTGCCGTCGGATGTGCCGAGAGTTATCTTCAACGGCTTCTCCAAAGTGAACCTGATGCCAGGATGGAGAGAGGGGTATTGCTACTTCATGTACGAGGGCAGCTTCATGGACGAGGTCCGGGAAGGGATGATGAAACAGCTGCGCACAAGAATATGTCCGAACGTACCTTGCCAAGAAGCGGCAAGGGCATCCCTGCAGGGTCCCCAGGACTACATCGTGGAAATGAACAGGAAGCTGAAGGAAAGAGGGGACTTCTCATACAAAAGGCTGAATGAGATCCCGGGGATAACCACCAACAAAGCAAAAGGCGCTTTCTATATGTTCCCGAAGGTCGAACTGTTCGATTGGAAGACCGATAAGGACTTCGTCGTTGACCTGATCAATGAAGAGGGCGTAGTGTTCGTACACGGTTCAGGCTTCTCCGACGATTTCGGGCATGGCCACTTCAGAACAATATTCCTTCCTCCGATGGATGCTATCGAAGAGGCTTACGATAAGCTTGAGAAGTTCATGATAAGGCACAGCAGATGACAACATTGCGCTGATGACTGCCATACACAAGATGCAAAGTTATTATCCAAACATCATGATGCATCTCCCAGATAACATGGACAACATAACGAAGAAGGTTAGGGAAGAGATCGAAAGGGGATGGATCGGCCCGGATAAAAGTTGTCCGTATCATCCGTGCCATTTTACTGGTCAGGACTGCACGTTCTGCTATTGTCCTTTCTATCCATGCATGGACGAGGATCTGGGAACATCCATAAGGTCCAAAAGAGGCTCTGATATCTGGGACTGCAGTTACTGCCTTTTCATACACAGGCAGGAAGTAGGGAAATATGCCATGTCCGAGATAAAGAGGATGGGCATATCTGATCCAAAGGATCCAAGGATCAGAGATATACTCACAGAAGCAAAAGCGAGATTCCACAGGAAAGGAAAGACCATCATGGTGCTGGGGGCAACCTCGGACGCCGGCAAATCGATCGCTGTCGCTGCGCTCTGCAGGATACTTCACAGAAAAGGATACCTTGTTGCGCCGTTCAAATCCCAGAACATGAGCCTGAATTCCAAGGTCACCAGAAAAGGGTTTGAGATAGCCATGATTCAGACGCTGCAGAGCAAGGCCGCCGGGCTTAAGAATCCCGATCAGTACATGAACCCGATACTCCTGAAGCCCAAAGGAGACGCCGTCTCGCAGGTCATAGTGAAGGGGGAGCCTTACGGCGACTATAACGTGAAAGATTATTACGGCAAATTCGTGCCCGGGCCCGGAACGGAGATCGTGAGAGGGACGGTCGGGTTCCTGAAGAACCGTTATGACGTGGTCGTAATGGAAGGCGCCGGCTCTCCGGCAGAGATAAACATCTACAATCGGGACATAGCGAACATAGGCGCGGCGAAGATTGCCGATGCCCCTTGCCTATTGGTCGTGAATGTTGAGTGGGGAGGGGCGTTCGCGTATGCAGTAGGGACCATTAACCTCATACCTGAAGAAGATAGGAAGCGAATAAAAGGGATAATCCTGAACAATATACGGGGGGATGTCTCAAAGATAGCCCCGGGAGCAAAGGAGGTCGAAAGAATCCTGGGCATCCCAGTGATCGGCCTGGTGCCGCACATAGAGCTGGAACTGCCCCAAGAGGACTCCGAAGCGCTCAGGGACATGAAGAGCAAAGGCAGCGGAAACATGAAAATATCTGTGATAAGGCTGCCGAGGATATCCAACTTCACAGACATCGACCCGCTCTATCTGGAGGACACCACAGTAAAATTCATTACCGAACCCGAAGAACTGGCTGGATCCGGGGCGATAATAATACCGGGAACAAAGAATACTGTCGAAGACCTTATGTGGATGAAAGAAAAAGGACTCGACAAAGCGATCCTCGAGCAAAGAGGGAGGGTCCCCATACTCGGGATATGCGGCGGCTATCAGATGATGGGCCGCTCTTTGGAAGACCCCAACGGCATAGAGTGCGGGAGACCCGGAACATACGAAGGGTTAGGTCTCTTTGACAATGTCACAAGGTGGGGAGAGTACAAAAAAAGGACGGTCTTGGATGAAGGCGTTCTGCTTAAGACCGGGGGGCCTGTCACTGGTTACGAGATACATATGGGTATCAGCGAGATAGTGGAAAAGCCGCTCTTTAGCATAGAGCGTTTTACTGGGAACGAAACGGAAGGATCGGTAAGAGAGAAAGAGATGCTGTTCGGAACATATCTGCACGGGGTCCTTGAGAAACCTTCTTTCAGGAGATTCTTCCTATCCTTTGTCAAAGGAGGAGAGAATATACTTTCCACATCCGAGCCCAGAGATTACGACGACCTCGTAGAGGAGAACCTTGAAAAGCTGGCGTCTGCGTTCGAGAAGAGCATGGACGTCGGAAAACTGATGGAGATACTGGGGGAAGAGCAATGAAAGTGATGTTTCTCGGCACTTCTTCCGGCGCTGGCAAGACCACCGTTGCCGCATTGTACTGCAGGTACCTCCATAAGAAGGGCATAAGCGTGGTGCCGTTCAAAGCCTCTAACCTTTCCAACAGCGCGTTCATTACGAAAGACGGCTACGAGATCGGGATGGGGCAGGCGTTCCAGGCATGGGTGTCGGGGGTCGAGCCGTCGAATGACATGAACCCTGTGCTTCTGAAACCATCCGGGAACGGGTTCATCCAACTGATAGTGAACGGCGAAGCACAAACCGTCTCCGACGCCGATCCTATGGACAGGAAAGCCGTGATGAAGAAAGCTTGCGAGGCCTTCGACAGATTATCCTATAAGTACGATGCAGTGGTCTGCGAAGGATCGGGATCGCCTGCCGAACTGAACCTTTTGGACAAGGACCTTGCGAACACGGGCATGATGAGGGAACGCCGCATCCCGGCGGTACTGGTAGGAGACATCGAGAGGGGAGGAGTGTTCGCCGCCCTGTACGGAACATGGCTTCTCATGCCCGAAGATGTCCGCCCGCTGCTGAAAGGGTTCATAATAAACAGATTCAGAGGGGACCCGACGATACTCGGGGACGCTGTTGATAAGATCAAAGAGCTTACGGGCATGGAGTTCATAGGAACGATACCTTATGCGTACCTTAGGTTCCCTGAAGAGGATTCTCTCTCAGAAAGCGGAGGGAAACTTGAAGGCCCGACGCTGATCGACGCTTTCATCGGGAATGCGGATTCGCTGCTGGAGACCGCAGAGGACTACGGGTTGGACCTGAAGAAAATAGAGGATATCTCATCCTCCTGAGGCCACCTTGACGGCTTTTACCGCGGTGCCGTCAACCATTACCGTATCCATCGGGACCGGCCTCCCGTCCATCATGAATATGAAGGCATCCGGTGCGAGACCGAGAGCACGAACTGCGTCGCATATTGTCGAACCGCACAGGACGTCATGCTCCTTGCCGCTGATTGTTATTTTTGCGCTCACGATACAACGAGGATCTGCTCTTATATTGAATTTTTGACAATCCTTTCATATATATTGAAGAAATAGTCTATCATATGCGGGGGCTGAGAGCAGCAGTTTTAGTGTTTATGATAGTAACTTTAGCCGTGCTTTTCGCACCCTTTGCGGTATCCGCTTCCGGAGACAACGTGAAGGTGTACTATCAGGATGTCCAGGGCATTCAGGTCGATTTCCCTAACGGAAAGGACATCAAAAGGGGAGGTGAGCTCATTATCGTCACATCCTCCGATATCTACGATATGGAAAGATCCGGAATAATGTTCTACGAATGCGGTCCGGACGGCAAACCGGATATGACTACCACGGTTACTCCGGATCATTATTCGATCTCGGAAGGCAACGTTGTAACGCATGTGTTCAGGAATTTGACGACGGACATCGAGATGAGTTTCACTGAACTGAAGGAACTTGGAACAAAGAAGCCTCCTGTCATTAAGGATGAGAAGTCTGCCGGCGGAAGCATATTGGCGACGGTAGCGATGCTTGTGTCCGCGGTCCTCGCTGCCGTTATGCTTGCGTTCATGGCGATGGTCATAAGAATGCTCGAACCTATTCCGAATGGGCCGGACGGAATATGATGAAAATCGAAGACTATTTCAGCATTCCAAAAGAGATATTTGTCATCGACACAGAGACCACGGGGCTCGACGGCGGACCGAGGGACCTCGTCGTGGACATCGGAATCTGCTCTGTGGACATTGTCGGAGGTGTCGTGAAGGATGTGTATTCTTCGGTCGTAGGTTATGATGTGACGGAATGGGAGGACCATAGGACCAAAGCGTGGATCTTCGAGAACACTGACCTCACCTTGGATGATGTAGTGGCAGCGCGGCCTTTGTTTAAAGTGAAAGAGGATGTCGTCGGGCTTCTGAGTGGCAAGGTCGTGACATCATACAACACAGCATTCGACATGGACAAGTTCCTTTTCAGAGAGCCTTGGTATCTGAAGGGGATGTTCAGCGTCTGCACCGACATCATGAAGGCCGCTACGGACGTATGTAAACTCCCCAGCGAATACTACGGCGTCAGCTACAGGTTCCCAAAACTTGATCATGCGTACAAAACGATCGTCGACGGCAACCCCGCAGGCATCGGCGACAAACAGGACCACCGCGCGCTGTCGGATGCGAGAATGGCCTCCCACGTCATGATCGGGATGTACAGGTCCGGAAAATACCGCCCGTGATCATTTGTCTTTCTTGGTCTCCG
>WQTN01000060.1 GCA_009786295.1 Methanomassiliicoccaceae archaeon | reverse complement strand
GAACAGAATGAAGATGATCCGCTGTTACCGCGGAATAAGGCACGAGACCAGACACAAGGTCAGAGGTCAGAGGACCCGTTCCAACGGAAGGAAGGGACTTACGATCGGTGTCCAGAGGAAATCATCCTGAGGTGGTATGAATGGGAGATCCAAAATTCTCACGCAGGTCTTATGACACCCCCTCTCACCCTTGGCAGGGAGAGAGGATAAAGAGAGAAGCGGAGATCGTTCGCGAGTTCGGTCTCAAGAACAAGACGGAAGTATGGAAGGCACAGACCATCCTGAGAAACTTCAGAAAACAGTCCAGGGAACTTCAGGCCCGCCTGAGGGGAGGGGACGCACAGGCAAAGATCGAGACGGACGCGCTTATCAAAAGGTGTTCGCGCATGGGTCTGCTGCCGGTCACAGGCTCTGACCTTAACGACATACTTATCCTTACAGAGAGCAGCATTCTCGCGAGAAGGCTTCAGACGGTCGTTTATGAAAAAGGCCTGTCAACAACAATAAAACAGGCAAGGCAGATGATATCCCACGGCCACATACACATCAACGGCCACAGGGTCACTGTCCCCGGATACATTGTCAGCAGGGAAGAGGAGGCATCTGTCACTTTCAACGATGCTTCTCCGTTCACAGACGAGATGCACCCGATGAGGATATCAGCGGAGCAGGCAGCGGCCAATGCGTCTGTGAAGGCTGAGGCCAAGGAAAAGGCAGATAAGGAAACGGCCGCGAAGGCAAAGGCCGACGCGGAAGAAGCGGGAATAACACTTGAGGATGGTGAGGTATGATGACAGCGAAATGGGGAATAGCGAACATATTTGCAAGTTACAACAACATCATGATCACTCTTACTGACATAACCGGTGCCGAAACAATAGGCAAGGTCACAGGAGGAATGGTCGTCAAACAGGCAAAGGATGAGTCCTCGCCATACGCCGCACAGAAAGCCGCGGAGAAGATCGCCGAGGTCGCCAAAGAGAAGGACATAGTCGGAATACACGTCAGAGTGCGTGCACCCGGCGGAAACAAATCGACCTCGCCCGGACCCGGTGCCCAGGCAGCCATCCGTGCGCTCGCAAGGGCCGGACTTAAGATCGGACGCATCGAAGATGTGACGCCGATCCCGCACGACGGTACAAAGAAGAAAGGCGGACGCAGAGGGCGCAGGGTCTGAGGAGATATTCTCATGGAAATAGAGATAATCGAAATGGGGGAGATGAAGGGTGCATTCATATTGAAGAATTCTTCACCCGCCATGGCGAATGCACTCAGAAGGACCATGCTTACCGATATCCCTAAAATGGCCATAGACAAGGTGGAATTCCACCTCGGGCCCATAATGAAGGATGATAAAGAGTACGAGAGCGTAACTCCTCTGTTCGATGAGATCGTTGCTCACAGACTCGGAATGATTCCAGTGCCTACCGATTATGAGCTTTTCACCTACCAGAAGGATTGTGTCTGCGGAGGGGAAGGGTGCCCCAGCTGTACCATAATGTACAGTCTCAACAAAATAGGGCCGTGCACCGTCCTTTCCGGCGACATGATACCTCTTGGGAACCCGGACCTTGCGGTCAAGGACCAGTTCATTCCCATAGCGGAACTCACCGGCGGGCAGGCAGTGCTCATCTACGCAACGGCAGTGATGGGGATAGCCAAAGACCATGCGAAATGGCAGGCGGCTTTCGGTGTAGGGTACAAGTATCTTCCCAAGATATCGGTCGATGAGAAAAGGGCCGGCGAACCGGACACGCTAAAGTGCATAAAAGTATGCGCCAAGCATGTGTTCGAGGTCAAGAACGGCAAGCTGAAGGTAAAGGACCCGCTGAACTGCGCCATGTGCAGGGAATGCGAGACCGTCTCCAGAGGAGCGGTCACCGTCGAAGCGGATGATACCAACTTCTACTTCAAGTATGAGACCGACGGCTCCCTTACAGCAAAGCAGATCCTCGATAAAGCGATGGAGATCCTTTCCAAACAGTCTGCAGAATCCTTTGCCCACATGGGCGAAGAGGTCTGAAATTTCCGGGCGAAAGCCCGTTATCATTTATGTGCCCAGCATACACACGAGAACCGTCTTTTATTGGTTCTCGGAAACATGTTTCCAAATTTTCGGGGTAAACTCTAACTTCAAGTTTTACAATAACAAGCTCATGACATTTTGAGGGCTGACCATGTATGAGGCAGATACATACATTGTTGTTGCCAGTAGTAACATGATACATAAGGCAGTGCAGAAGATCCGCGGAATGCCTGTACGAGGCGGCCGAAGCAGGACGGGATCCAAAAAGGAAATTAAACACATTATTCGATTATGGACGAATATGGTTGATAAAAGTATTATATGACATACATAATATACAAAAGCATGAAGATGAAAGAAGATGACACTACTGAGTTCAAACGGAAGATCACCAAAGACATGATGAAAACTGCCGTTGCTTATTCCAACACACGTGGCGGAACTATATACATCGGAGTGGAGAACGACGGCACCGTGATAGGAGTGGACGACACGGATGAGGTCTCCAAACTTGCTGCACAGCTGCTGGCCGATACAATACGCCCGGACATAACAATGCTATCCAGTGTTCATCCGATGAAAATCGGGGATGCGGATGTTGTTGTTATAACCGTGCAGGAGGGAACGTCCAAACCGTATTATCTGCGCGACAAAGGGCTGAGGTCCGAAGGCGTCTACATACGCAGCGGGCCCGTGTCCGTGCCTGCACCCGAATCGCTGATCCTGAAAATGATCCGTGAAAACTCGCACCATGCCTACGAGTCCGTTGTATCTTTGAATCAGGACCTCTCCTTCAAGTCTACTTCGGAAATCTTCCGCGGGACAGGATTGGATCTCGCTGATTCCCAGATGAGATCAATGGGGTTCATGAAGGGCGAGCAGTTCACAAATCTGGCCTATCTTCTGTCCGACCAATATGAACAAGGAATAAAGCTGGCAGTTTTTGACAACCGGTCCAAGAGTACGTTCAGAGACCGTATGGAGATCAAGGGGTCCGTCCTTGAACAAGCTGAGAGAGCATACGGCTTCATTGAGAAATACAATCCGCTGAGGACTGAGATCAGCGGCCTCAGGCGTGTGGATTACAGAGCATTTCCCGAAGCTGCCGTCAGGGAAGTTCTCATCAATGCGATCGTTCACAGGGACTATTCAGTAAATGGAAGCATCCTTGTGAGCGTGTTCGGAGACAGCATTGCAGTGTCATCAGTAGGGGGTCTTAACCCTGATATCGGATATGACGATATCATGTTGGGAATATCGTCATTGCGCAACCCGCGCCTTGCGGCGGTCTTCTACCGCCTCGGTATGATCGAGACATACGGCACCGGAATACCTCGAATAATGGGGGCATATAAGGACAACACCACACAACCCAAAATAGAGATAAGCACCAACGTGTTCAAGATAACTCTTCCGGCAATGGAGACGACGAAAACAGACAATACGGAGGCGAGAACCGTTCTAAAGCTCTTTGATGATGCAGAGTTGATCAGCCGTTCCGATGTGGAGCGTGCCATGGGGGTTTCCAGATCCAAAGCAAGTGCAGTACTGTCGGGGCTTGTGGCCGAGGAAAAGATAAAGACAGTCGGTGCCGGACGCAATACCCGATACAGGCTAAAGTGATGGATGCTCCCCGCACAGAAGATATGCGCGAAATGCCTGAAAACGGAAGCGCACATATGCAAGAGTATGCAATATCAAAAGGCTGCGACGGAGGCGGGCTCCCTGTTAACTGCAGAACTCTGCGGAAAACCATAGAGGGGGAGGGAGATGTACGCGGCACGAGAGCCAATGCCCCTGCGGCCGGTTCATCACTCTCGAATAAATGCCTCGAATCCCAAATCTCCCGAAAATGCCGGGAGTGGCACACCGGAGCGCATTCAAGATTGCTGAATTGTGCCGTATGCCGACGGATACGTACGACGGCGGGAGAGGAAGCAACCGCCTGCCTCCTGCTAAATTCAATAGAAATCCGAGAGTTTGCACTTCTTGACCTTGTCGTTGTTGAACACGGAATTCATGCTCATCTCTAAGATCATTATCCTTTCTTTGGTATACTCGTCAAGGTTGTATCTGCCGCTGATCTCCTTTGACACTTCCAAGTACTTCTTCACGCTGGCCTCGTGTACGGTGAGGGTCAGCTGATTCTCGCATTTGCATATGCCAGACAGAGGTATCCTTCTGTACTTCTCTCCGCACTTGGTGCATCTGACCGTTTGCGTGCTGAAACTTCTGAGATTGCCTGCCATGTCCGGCAGGAAGTGCTTGTTGATGACCTTGGTAGCAACATCCCTTTCGTCGACCGCACGCAGCTTCTTTCCCAAAAGCAGCTGGGCGTCCATCTTCTCCGTCATGGTCTCCAGGGTCGTGTATGCAGAGTTCTTCGGCCCCTCTGCAATATCGTGCGTGTCGTGGGTGAAGCCCAGCCCTTCATATTGTTTCGGGCTGCCGATGCGTCCCGATATAAGGTCCATGATCTTCTCCACTTCTTTCGGATTGCGCATCTCCATCGCCGCTTTGTAGAATTCAAGGGGATAGCTTCTGAGGCAATCTATGTTGTGAGCTTCTTTGTCGATTTCATTGGGGTCAAGCCTTGTGGTAAGAACGAGAGGGGCGTCCATAAGTCCTCCCCTCCTGTCGGGGAGATATGCTCGTGAGAAGTTCAGCAGGCCGTCGAGGGCCAATATCACGCAGTCCTCATCGCCGTCGCAGTTCCTTCTCTTCGCGGCGTGGAAGAACGGGTGGCC
>WQTN01000059.1 GCA_009786295.1 Methanomassiliicoccaceae archaeon | reverse complement strand
TCACGTTCAGCAAGCTCGCCGAACTCGGCAAGCGTCATTCCTCTTTCTTTTGCAAGTTTCCGGAAGAACTCTCCGAACACCACTGCTTTGATCCCAAGTATCTCGGAGAGTTTTCCGCATGCGGTCGTTTTTCCAGACCCAGGCGGCCCACTTATCGTGATCCTCATCGGGGCCTCAGCTCTTGCTCCCATCCAATTTCTTCAGCCGCTTTTTGAGCAGGAAGTATCTTACCACCCTGTTCTCAAGCTGGCCTATAGGCAGGCTTATCATGGTATATATGACAATCCACAGCGGCATGACCCACAGGGTGTCCAGAAGATTCACTTCTGCGAACGGCAGATGAATGCTGGTCATTTCGGGCGCCACAACATATGTGAGGAAATAGAATACCCAAGCATATATCGGTATCACCACCATCATGGTGATCGGCATGACCTTCATCATCTGCGTACTGGACTCCATCGATTTCGCCATCATCTTCGGCTGTTCTTCCTGGAGTTTCTTTAACTTGTAAAGATTGTTCTCAAGCCTTGCCTGGCGCATCTCTTTGTTGAACTCGCTTGAGATCTTCTGGTTCCTGGCCTGAGCCACGAAATCTGTCATGTAGGATCTTATGAGCGTGCTGAGTGTTATCATTATCAGGCCGGCAATCACAAGAGTAACGACCGGCCAGCTGCCGCCGAACCCTATAAGGGGTTCGAACACGAAGTTCAGTCCTTTGCCTATCTGCATCCTGAACTGCATGACCACCAGCATTATGGCCAGCGTCGCGACCATGCCGATCATCGTGCCTTTCGACATCCCCGGCATGGCGGCATTCTGTGTCTGCTGCATCATCTTCGGACTTCCGGGGTTAGGCATTCATTACTCCTCCCTTCCAAAGAATCCTCTCATGATCGGATTCATTTCCATCATCTGCTCGCGTCCTATCGCTTCGTAGAAGTGTATCAATATGCCTACGGCAAGCAACAGACCGGTACCTGTGGCATGGCCTGTGGTCCCGATCATGTCCGCTCCGGCGGCCAGGGCGCCGATCAGCGCTCCTGATATTATCGTTATAGTTGGAATGTACCTTTCAAGCACTCTTTTCAGCACCCTCGGGTCCCTTCTGAATCCGGGTATCTGCATACCGCTCTTTTGGATCTGCCTCGCAACGGCGTCCGGCCCGAGGTTCGTGGTCTGCACCCAGAACTTCGCGAACATTATGGCACCCATTATCATGACCGTGCCGAATACCAGCACATGTCCGAGATTCTGCAGCACCGAGTGCCCGTTACCGTAACTCGCCGGATTAAGGATCGGCATCAGCCAATCAGTGACGCCTGACGGCGACGACAGATACCACGCTATGCCTCCTGTCGCAGAAGTGCTTCCTTCGGGGAAATACCCGATTATCCCGTTCCCGCCTATGATAGGTATGCTGCTTAGGAAATCGTTGCTGTACAACAGCAAAGCGACCATGCTCACGTTC
The DNA here is from genome assembly GCA_009786295.1 of Methanomassiliicoccaceae archaeon. GTDB lineage: Archaea > Thermoplasmatota > Thermoplasmata > Methanomassiliicoccales > Methanomethylophilaceae > Methanoplasma. The sequence continues at coordinate 3,282 of WQTN01000059.1, read as the reverse complement.
GCCAGCAGGGCCGACATCAATATCACAGGGATATTGCTCGCATACATCAGTTTGATGGGATAACGGCCTCTCGCACCTCTCACGTTCCCGTGCGACAGCGGTAGTTCGATACGTGTGGATTCTATATACACCACTAACAGGAATATCAGCAGTGTGCCTATCAGCGCTATCATGGGGTTAGGTTCCCCTAAGAATATCAGTTCGTAGCCGCCGTTGGCCATCTCCGAAGAGGATGTATTGGTCAGTACGTAGATCGCTTTGGGGATCGTACCCGCCGGCGGATTCGACATGCTCATGGCCACGCCCGAATTGATGGGGTACCAATTCAACGCTCCCGTGAAGACGGACTGCGCCACTCCCGCTGCGATGAACAGCGATATACCGCTGCCGATACCCCATTTGGATATCACTTCATCGAACAGGAACACAAGATACGACCCTACGCAAAGCTGCAGGATGATCAGCATCTTTGCGCCCATGGAGCCCCATGTCGCTTCAAATGAAGCGGACGGCACCAGGAAGCCGAATACCTGCGGCACCGATTCGACCACGATCATCACAATGACCAGCAGTTTCAGGACCGACTGATAGCATCCCTTGTCTTTGTTGTTCGTCAGGTCAAGTTTTATTATCTTCGCTCCGACGAAAAGCTGCATTATGATGGAAGCTGTGACGATAGGCCCGATTCCCAACTGCAATATGGTTCCCGATGCCCCCGCCATGATCGTCCTGTACTGCGCGAACAGGTCAAGGGACGCAACCTGATCCAAGCCGTAGATGTACACATTGGTCATCACAAAATAGAGGACCAATATCACCACGACCCACATCATCTTGGTCCTGAAGTGCACATGGCCTTCAGGACGCTTGACCGCAGGGAGCTTGTCGCTTATCGGTTTTACTTTATACAACAAGCTTGACTGTTCTTCCATCCCGGCTTCAACTCCTTGGTGTTATCATTCTGCTATGCTTCCGCCGGAGGCCTCTATTTTCTCGCGGGCCTTGGCCGAAACCTGAGATACGGTCACTTTGACAGGTATGTCGATGTTACCGTTCCCGAGCAGCTTATCGATACCTGCATTAGTGAGGTTGATATTATACATATCCCCTTCTTTGACCGCAAATCCCATTGAAATGAACTTCTCCACACTCTCTTCGAGCTCGCTCACGTTGATCGTGGCGTTCGCTCGGACGGTGCACTGCGGTCTCTTGAACCCGTGCCTTCCGAAGTGGTCCCTGTCATATCTGAGCATGTATATCTTGCCGGTCTTCCCAAGACCGGCCTGTCCGTGTCCGCCAATGAGTCCGGCGCCGCGGCCTGCTTTCTTCCCACGTCCATGGGTCCTTGATCCTCTCATCTTCTTTGTTCTGCTTGGCATTTATTCCACCTCACAGCATCCTGTTGATGAGGTCGTTGATCTCCTTTCCCCTGTAGCCGAGCGAGCCGCCGTTCCTGAAAGAACGTTTGTTGCCCTCGTAGCCCTTTATCGGGGGGTGCAGACGGAAGACGGGTTTTGCGTCCTCCATATCCCTCATCCTGTAGTCATTCTCGATCATTGCCTTGGCAAGTTCCTCGACGTTTCCGAAACCGGTCCTCTCTTTGAGGTACTCGTTGTCGATGTCCTTGTCACCTGTGATCTTTCCGCGCGTTTTTATCATGGCGGAGAGGGTCTCCTCATCGATCTCCCCCCATGTGCAGTAGTCTTTTACCGTCTGCAGCATGCCGTCTATGGAGGGGTTCTCCGGGAGCACCACGCAATGATTCACTCTGGTAAGCCCGAGCAGACCCATTGTGTATCTTATGTCCTTGTTGACGTCCGCCTGCCCGCGTACGCGTATTACCGCATATGCCATCTTCACTCCTCCTCTGCGCCGATGTCGGTCTCAGATATCCTGATCCCTATCGGCCCCGGAACGATCTTGAGCCTCGAGGACTGTTCCTCGGTGACCCTCATGCGGGCGGTCATCTTGAGCGCCTCGAACGTCGCCATTGCATAGTTCACTTTTGTCTTCGTGTTGCCTCTGGCGAATCCCCATGCATCGTTCACTCCGGCAAGCGTCAGCAGTTTTTTCGCCACGTCCCCGACCGCCAGCGATATGCCGCGCGGAGCGGGTTTCAGGAATACTGTGACAGATCCTGTGCGTCCGGATACCTCGAACGGAAGCGTGTGCGGCTGGCCGCATCCGCACTCCCATGATCCGCATCCTCTTTTCACTTCGATGATGTTCAGCTTCGCGTTGTCGATCGCTTTCTTTATCGCCGGACCTACTTCCTTGCCTTTGGCCCTTCCGACGCCTATGAAGCCGTCGCCGTTCCCGACGATGCACGTCACTGCGAACCTTACTCTCCTTCCGGAGTCCGTCATCCTCTGGACCATGTTGATGTCTATTACCTCATCCTTGAGGTCAGGCAGGAGTATGTCCACGATCTCAGCCTCACGGAGAGGCAGTCTCGATTCCAACGCGGCGGTCATGGTCGTGATCTCGCCGTTGATGACCATCTGTCCCAATCTTGTCTTCGGGATCCATTCCATCTTACTCAGCCTCCATCTTCTTTTTCATGCTGCTCACTGCAGCCTCTATGCCGGCGTCGATATGCTTGCCTTTGATCCTGTCCTCTGCCGGAAGGACGTCCTCGCTGTGGGGGACTTCCAACCCTGCGTCGGCCATGCCCTTCACGACGGCGAACAATACCCCGCCGTACTTCGGATTCTGCATACCGATGTCCAGAACTGCATACTCTATGCCGTCTTTCAGTGCTCTCTTGCCCGCGAGGTATCCTACGAGATACGCAGCTGGGATGGATGAGCACGAATGCTCCCAGCCCATCTTGCGCAGCTCTCTGGTCGTCGCCGCGGCTCTGACATTATCTCCGTCCATATCAAAATCGATGAACTGGACGGTAACGTTCTTATTTGACCTCCTTACCACGGCCCTGGACTCCCCACTTCTGAGGAGCCTCTTTCTGGCGTAATAGTCGGTACGGTATTCTCTTCTTCTTCGGAACGCAACTTTATATCTCGGTCCTGTTGCCATCAGCTCTCCTCCTTTTTCAGGTGGCCTTCTGCGGCCATGTGCTGTTTGAGATTCCTACGGGATTTGTATACTCCTCCCTTGGCTCTCCTGTAGTAAAGCCTGTAGACGGACGGGGATATCTTCCCTTCCGCCCTAAGGGTCTTCAGCTCATCGCGGATGGGCCTGATGGTGGATATCCACCTGCGCTTGTCCGGAACGCGTGCGTTTGCTGTCCCTTTTCTGCTTCCCGGGCCCTTCCTCTTTCCG
>WQTN01000058.1 GCA_009786295.1 Methanomassiliicoccaceae archaeon | reverse complement strand
CAGCGCTCTAGCCGAACCATCCCCCATGCGGCGTAGCATCGCCGCTGGCGTATGATCTAGCACACGTCCAGGTTGCGTATGATCGGTGATCACCGGGCTTTATCCGATCTCATCCTCCATTGCGGAGCCCTTACACCTCTTCCCCGAAAGAGGACCTCTCTCCGGGTGCATGATTGTTATCGGCCAGACAGTTGATGTCTGGGCAGGATACTCCCGATGTAGATGTAGTATATAATGACTACTGCTGCAGCAGGAATAAGCGTCACGAACGGTTGTTCTGTGAACCGAATATTCGTGGTTGTTCAACACGAATCACACGACGGGTTTCGTCGAGCAGACCCTTGTATTCAGGAATTGTATATAAATCTTTTTAGAAATGGCCAGTGCCATTATACATATTATTCTTATTAAGAAGCGAGAACCCCCTGCCAGCCCTGTAATAAAACCGAGAAACAGCTCTTCCCGCCGCCGGATTAACCGCCGCCAACACAGCATCGGGCAGTGCATCAGTAATTAATATCTCGATGTCCTCTCCAAAACATGGATCCCGTACTGATCCTTGCCCTTGTCTCGATCGGCATAGGCGCAAGCATTATCGGCACTATTTTCGGCATAGGCGGGGGGATGATCTTCATCCCGGTCCTGACGTTATTGTTCGGTCTGTCCGCGAACGAAGCGGTTGCCGTCAGTCTTGTGGGCATAATCGCCACTTCCACCGGGGCAGCGTCCGTTTACGTGAGGAACAAGAGCTCCAATATCAGGCTCGGGCTCTTGCTCGAGATCACAACATCGGTCGGCGCGATGGCTGGCGCCGTCCTTGCGGCGTATGTCGAGAGCTACATACTCCTTTGCATCTTCGGCTGCGTTCTTATCTACAGCGCGGCGAACATGATCTTCAGGAAGGAAAAGATCATTGAGGACTCTGGCGAAGAAGGAATCATGAGCTTCACATACACGGACAGCAAAGACCAGACCGTAAAGAGATACAACGTGATCAATATCAAAAGCGGTCTCTTGGTGTGCACAGGCGCCGGCATCCTGTCTTCTATGACGGGTGTCGGCGGAGGGGCCATCAAAGTGCCTCTGATGAACGTCCACATGCACATTCCCATCAAGGTTGCCAGCGCGACAAGCAGCTATATGATCGGAATAACGGCATTCTCGGGCGCGATCGTCTATTTCCTCCATGGAGACCTTCTTCTGGATTATGCGGCCGCTATAGCTGTGGGTGCGCTCTTAGGCTCGATGATCGGCACAAGGATCTCCAAGAGACTTGACGCAGGACCTATGAGGAAATATTTCTCGATACTTCTCTTGGTGATCTCCGTCATAATATTCCTTGAAGTGGGAGGCATACTATGAAAATGCACGATGCCACCTCGCTTGCCCTGAGATGCTGCCTCTTCATCGGGGTCGCTGTCCTTGCAATAGGGTTACTGCTTTCCGGCGGAGACCACGGCAACGATATCATGTGGACAGGCGTTCTGATCCTTATCGCATCTCCGTTCGCAGGGGTCCTTGTGACCTGCATCTACCTCATCGCAGAAAAGGACTGGAAATGGGCAAAGGTCGCAATAGTGCTGATTGCACTTATCACGGCATTCCTGGCCATATCTTTGTTATGGAAGTGATTTGTAGCTTTCTTATCTCTCATTCTTCGGGCATCGGTCGCAGGTCTGGCGGCCTTTGCCCTTCGGACATTCGCTGCAGGAGCCGCAGCCGCCCCCTCTGATGGTCTTATATACAGAATATGATGCGAGGATCACAACGGCCAGCACTGCCAATCCGACCAAGAGTGTCGCTGCGTTAAGCATCCTGCCCCCTCCTCAGGAATCCAAACGGCTTCTTTGAAACTATTATGTATATTGATGTTGCAAGCGCCGCTATCGCGAGGATCAGCCACCATTCCGGGCCGTTGCCGAAGAATATTGTTGCGAATTGATAGACCACGAGCGAAAGCGTATACGCCAGTGTGCACTGGTAGAGCACAGCTTTCCCTGTGTCTTTCCATGATCCGAGTTCTGCCCTCATCGCGCCGATCGCCGCGAAACACGGGGCGCACATCATGTTGAACAGAAGGAAAGAATATCCGCCGGCCTGGGTCAGCATGCTTCCTACAATATTCCACAGACCTTCGCCTCCCACTCCTCCGGAGCTGAAGAGGACTCCCATTGTTCCTACGATGTTTTCTTTTGCCGCGAGACCGGTCATGGTTGCGGTGGCGAACTGCCAGTCGTCTCCGAACCCCAGCGGTACGAACACATATCTTAGAACATTTCCTATGTCGGCCAGCATCGAATCTCCGGCATCCACCATGCGGAACCCCCAGTCGAAAGACGAAAGGAGCCATACGGCCACGCATGCCAGTAGTACGAACGTACCGGCCATCTTGACGAATGACCATGCTCTCTCCAGCGTCGATCTTACAACGCTCAGCATGTGCGGCACATGATACGGCGGAAGCTCCATGATGAACGGGGACGGGGTGCCTGAAAGCGATTTCCATTTTTTCAGGATTATTCCCGACGACAGTATGCTTATTATTCCGAAGGCATAGACCGAAATGGCTACGAACGCGCTCTGCCCGAACAGTGCGCCAGCTATCAGGGCGATCACGGGCAGCTTCGCGGAGCACGGTATGAACGTGACCGTCATTGCGGTTATCCTTCTCTCCGCCTTCCCTTCGATGGACCTTGACGACATTATGCCCGGGACGCCGCATCCCATTCCGACCAAAACCGAAATGAAGGATTTACCGGACAGACCGAACTTGCGGAAAACATGGTCCATTATGAAGGCTACCCTTGACATATATCCGCATTCCTCAAGCAGCACCAATATCAGGAACAGCACCGCCATCTGCGGCAGGAACCCTATAACGGCTCCGACGCCTGCGATAATGCCGTTGACGACCAGCCCGACCATCCAGTCTGCTGCGTTGGCATCGGTGAGCCATTTTTCCGCGGCAGGCATCAGGGTGTTCCCGATATAATCATTGAGCATGTCTGTCCCCCACCCACCGATCGTCTCGATCGCGACAAAATATATCGCGAACATTATCATGATGAATACAGGAATCCCAAGCCAGCGGCTTGTCACGACCCTGTCGATCCTGTCGGAGCGGGTCTCTTCTCTCTTTACATTGCCTTTGTCGACAGTATCGTTTATTATCTTGCCTATCTGAGAATATCTTTCTTCAGCGACGATCCCGTCTGCATCGTTATCTTTTCTCTCTTCCATTGAAGATACTATAGTTTCGGTCTTATCCCAAACGTCCGGATCTATGTCCTTTTTAGCCTTTTCGTCTCTCTCCAGCAGTTTGAGGGCATACCACCTTACGGTCTCCTCCGGTACTTTTCCGTGTATCGCCTCTTCCATCCTGGAGACGTATTCCTCCATTGTCCTGGAGAACGTCAGGCCGCCGCTTCCTTTAGCTCCTATCGTAGACACGACGGCTTCCGTAAGTTCTTCGATGCCATCCCCTTTGAGAGCGGCTGTCTCCACTATAGTGCATCCGAGCGCCTCGGACAGCTTGCCCACGTTTATCTTGTACCCTTGCTTGCTGACCACGTCCATCATGTTCAGCGCAATGACCGTGGGAATGCCGATCTCGATGATCTGGGTCGTCAGATACAGATTCCTTTCTAGGTTCGATGCGTCAACGATATTGATGACCGCATCCGGCCTGCTGTTCAGCAAAAAGTCCCGCGATACTATCTCTTCCGGAGAATAGGGGGACAGAGAATATATTCCTGGCAGGTCCACGACCATGATGTCTTCTTTATTCTTCAGCCAGCCCTCTTTCCGCTCCACCGTCACCCCCGGCCAGTTCCCTACGCGCTGGGAGCTTCCGGTGAGTTTATTGAACATAGTGGTCTTCCCGGAATTCGGGTTTCCGATCAAAGCTATCCTTGCCGTCATTGTTCAATTCGTCCTTTTATTCATAATATTAGTGTATTGGTGCGCTGCCGGCCGTGCCCCGGGTGTTTCCCGGTTGCGCGCGCTGCAGGCGTCTTTCGTGATCTTATACAGGAGCGAAGAATATCTTCGATGCTATCGCTTTGTCCATCGCCACTCTGGACCCCTTTATTCCCAAAATCATGTTCCCTGAATTCTCATTCACAACGGATACATGCGCTCCTATTACGAACCCTAGCTCGCATAGGAACTTTCTTGTCTCCTGTTTCCCGGATACTCTGACGATCTTGCCGCCGTCTCCAATCTTCGCTGCCACCAACGGCACTCCGCTTTCCGATACGACTGTTCCCCCCTCGATGGGCACGCACATGTTCCCTGTGCATTTTCCTTCGCATGTGCTACCACAAGTACAACCCTGATCGCAACTGCCTTCCATAATTTTTAGGATATCCTAAAGATATATAAAGTTTAGGCATTCCAAAATTTTCTAGAACTTACTGAAAAATTGTTGGGTTATGTTTCCCACAATATGCAAAAATCAAAATACCCAGACGCTGAATTTCAACAACATTTCGGCTTTATTTTTACATAAATCCTTTCGCCTGCCGGCCGCCCTGCTGCACGCCGAAGCGAGAACGCCTGCGCTTGAAGATCACAAAAAAGAACATCGCGGATAAATCTAATAGTGCAGGGGAAGGGATTTGAACCCTCGGACCACTAAGGACTAGACCCTGAATCTAGCGTCGTTGGCCAGGCTTGACTACC
>WQTN01000057.1 GCA_009786295.1 Methanomassiliicoccaceae archaeon | reverse complement strand
CCATCCACTCGGGCCTGCATGTGGCAGGGTCCATCCCGAGCGTCTTGAGATCCTCATCAGGTATGCGTTCGAGCCTCTCGCGCACCTCTTTCGGAGTGAGCTTGTGGTTATCGTCCACTTCCCTGAACGTCGTGGGCTTGTCCAGTTTTATTTTTATCTGTTCTGTGCCGCAGTGTGGGCAGATGCCTTTGGTCGATGCGTCCTTTGCCGTCTCCTTGGAGAAGTTCTTCAGGTCGATGGTGCCTCCTCCGAGGTCCATCATCTCAGACATGTCGTCCCTGCGGCTCACTATCTGCTCGGCCGTGAGCATTATCCTGCCGCAGCTGCGGCATGTGCTTTCCAGCATCAGTTTTATGTCTTTGATGAAGCCGACGTGTATAACGGGCATCGCCAGGTCAATGTGGCCGAAGTGCCCGGGGCATTCGTCGACCTTGCATCCGCACGTCTTGCATCTGAGTCCGGGCTCTATGACGCCCATGTGCGGGTCCATCAATCCCATCTCGATGGGGTAGCCTTCATCGTCATATGTGTCCGCGGTGATTATCTTTGTCGCAGACATCTTCCTTATCTCTTCCGGGGAGACACAGGAGAACTTTATCGATCCTATCCTTTTTGATATTCCGCGCATCATGTAAGATCCTCCAACTGAAGTCTCATGGCGACACCAAGGGACAGAAGCTCATCCATAAGCAATTTGAAAGCGTATGATGTCTGAACAAGGTGTATGCTTGAGTTGTTCTTGCATACGGGGCAATACAATGCCCCGTGCCTGTCCATTATTGCGACATGACCGCATGCCGTGTTCCCGCAGATGTACTGCTGGGTCCCGTCCGACTCGTCAAGAAGACGGTCCTTTATCACCATCGCGGCGCCGTGGCCGATAAGACAGTCGCGTTCCATCTCACCGAATCTCAGACCTCCCTGCCTGGAACGTCCTTCCGTGGGCTGCCTTGTGAGTATCTGGACAGGACCTCTCGAACGGACGTGCAGCTTTCCGCTGACCATGTGGTGCAGTTTCTCGTAGAAGATCACGCCTGTGTAGACCTCGGTCTGGATCAGTTTTCCTGTCCTTCCGTCGTACATCGCCTCTTTGCCGTGCATTCCGAAACCGCTCTTTACAAGCGCATCGCGTATCGCGCCTTCCCTTTCGCCAGAGAACGCGGTTCCGTCGATTATGCGGCCTTCCATCGCCCCGACCTTGCCGGCTATCATCTCAAGCACGTGCCCGATCGTCATACGGGACGGTATCCCGTGGGGGTTGACCACTAGGTCTGGGGTCACTCCGTCGGCCGTGAAAGGCATGTCACACTGATCCACCAGCCTTCCGATGACCCCCTTCTGTCCGAATCTTGAACAGAATTTGTCTCCCAGTTCCGGTATCCTCTCGTCTCTCACTTTCACGCGTACGAGCCTTGATCCGTTCTCTGATTCCGTTACCATGACGGAGTCTACGAATCCTTTCTCTCCCGGCCTTACTGTGACGGATGTCTCTCTCCTTTTCTGAGGTGTCAGGAAATCCGTCTCTTCCTCAAGGAATCTCGGCGGGGATGTCTTGCCGATCAGGACGTCGCTGCCCGACACTTCCGATTCGGGAGATATCAGGCCGTCCTCTCCCAGAGAAGCGTATGCGAAGTCCGCGCGCGCTCCCATGATATCCGGAGAGGGGATCTCGAAGTGATCCTCCTGGCCTCCGGGGTAGCGGCGCTCCTCCGCACGGTACGATCTCATGAATGACGATCTTCCGAGGCCTCTCTGAATGGAACTTTTGTTCATGACCAGCGCATCTTCTATGTTATATCCGTGGTATGAAAGGACGGCAACGCAGAAATTCTGACCTGCCGGTCTGTGGCTGTATCCCATGAACTCCATTGTCTGGGTCTGTACCATCGGAATCTCCGGATAATGCATTATGTGTCCTCTTGTGTCCGGTCTTATGCGGTAGTTGGCCGCAGGTATTCCAAGCGCCTGTTTCGCCATGCCTGCCCCCATTGTCACACGGGGCGCGGAATTGTATTCAGGATACGGGACTATCCCGGATGCCACTCCGAGGATGACCATCGGGTCTATCTCCATGTGCGTGTGCTCTCTGGTTATCTTCGCCGGGACAGAGAAGTCCTCGCCGCACCATTTGCATTTGAGGACCGGGCGTTCTTCCTGTCCTGAGTTGAGCCACTCCACGTCTGTTTCGGAAAGGGCGTGTCCGCAGTGCTCGCATCTCTTCGGAACATCATATGCGTCTATGACAACAAGCGAATCCTCTTCCTCTTCAGCGTCAATCCACTCGATTATGCCTTCTTTGAAGAGGTTGTTCCACGTTACCTTTCCCTCGCGTATCCCCTCTATGTGCTTTCTCGTTATCATCGTCCTGCCGTCCTTCAGGACCAGAAGCGGGCGTCTGAGACGTCCCTCATCGCAGTTGATGATCACTTCATTCATTTCCTCTTCGTGGCGGATGTTAATGCAGTTCGAAAGGAGTCCGTATCTTCTGCGGTCCCTTATCTCCGATACCAGCTTCTCCGCGTCCCTGTGGGTTCCCACCAGGTCCCCGTTGATGTATATTCTCGTCCCTTCTTCTTTGACGGGGGACAGTCCGAGTTCCTTGAGCGTCCATTTGACGTCGGGCTCAGGATATCCTTCGGAAACATCGATTATCAATGCCACGTTCTTCACCAGACCGCAGTTCTGTCCTTCCGGGGTCTCGGAGGGGCAGAGTCTTCCCCACTGCGTGGGGTGAAGGTCACGCGCCTCGAAGTGAGGCTGGCTCCTAGTAAGGGATGATGTCACCCTCCTGAGGTGCGACATCGCTGACAGGTTGGATGTCCTGTCGAGAAGCTGGGAAACGCCTGCGCGGCCTCCGACCCAGTTGCCTGTTGCCAGAGCATGCAGGAGTTTGTGCGTCAGGAGGTCCGGCCTTATTGAAGATGTTATGTTAAGTTCGCTCTTCTTCCTTCCCCAGTTCCTTTCCAGCTGATATTTCAGATCCTTCATCAGGCTGCTGAAGCTTGTCCTGAACAGGTCCTCCATGAGGTCTCCGGACAGTTTCAGCCTCTTGTTCGCGTAGTGGTCCTTGTCATCCTCTTTTCTTTTCTTAAGCGAAAGTTCCAGAACGGAACGGGCGATACGCCCGAGGAATATCGCCTTTTTCATGCGGTCGGCCTCTGTGTCGCCCAGATGCGGAAGGAGCGAGCGGTCCAAGATGCTCTCGACCTTTTTCGTCCTGTATTCTTTTGCCTGCCCTGCAGCGAAGTTCCTCTCCAGGAACAGTATCGCATCCTCTTTGGTGTGGTACCCATTGGGGGGGTGGGCTTTCTTATCAAGGGAGTTCTCGATGTTGGCGTAGACGATGTTCGCCATTGCCTCGTCGGAAACTATTGTATCATAGATCTCGGCGTCTGACTCCATCCCGAGCGCTTTCATCAGCGCCACCAGCGGTATGGAACCAGATGCGACGGGGACGGAGACCATTACCGTTCCGTCCTTTTTCTTCTCGACGAGCGTAAGCGCACGGTATCCGTCTTTCTGAGAGAACACTTTGGCAAGTTCTACCGACGATCCGTATTTCTCGTTGTACTCGACCATGACCCTGTTGGGCGCAAGGTCCTCAAGTGTGATCAGCACCCTCTCGGTGCCTCCTATTATGAAGTACCCTCCGGGCTCCCGAGGGTCCTCCTTCTGCTTTACCAGTTCCGCAAGGTATTCCTCATCGGATAGTTTGCGGTCGGTATTGAGCTCCATGACGCGGCGGTTGAGGTTGCATCCGCTTGACTTGATCATCATCGGCAGATCGCCGACATGCACCCATTTCTCGCTCTCCGGTATGTCCTTCTCGACCCCGTCCTCATATACCTCAAACCTGACGAACACAGGCGAGAGATAGTTCAGATTTCTGAGCCTGGCCTCCATCGGCGTAAGCTCGTGGCTGTATCCGTTCGCCTCCATCACTTTCGGCTGATCTATTCTGATCGTGGGTTTCGCCTGAGGATCTATGTTGCCGTCGCTGTCCCTCTTCCTTCCTATCCTTATCTCAATGTCCTTGCCGCCCGTGCGCTCAGGATCCAGTTTTATAACCCCGCGCTCGGCGTCGTCCGTGGGAACCCTGATGTCGTCAACGATCTTCTGCATCCTGCTGTTCGGGTTCCTGGCGGCGGCGAGGAAATCATCGAACGATGCGATGTGATGATTCACTATGTCTTTTTCTGCAAAATATAACCTAACCAAATCCCTCACGTGATCACCCCTTCGTCACAAGCCTGTAGGCAACGAATTCCTGCGCTGTCTCGCTTTTTCTGACGATCCTCACGACGCGCCCCTCCGCTATCGGCCCATGAATGCTCTCCAGCACTCTTATCCCCGCATCGCTGTTCCGTATCTTCGGAAGCTGATCGCAGGTCATCCCCATTTCAGAGAGGATCTTTTCCGCCTCTTCCTCGGACAAAAGATGATGTTCGGGCACAAGGTCGTGTTTGAGTACGTTAAATGATATGTTATCTGCTGCCAATTTTATCCACCTATCGCTAATTCCCCGCCCCGGGTCAGCGGGAACCTCCACTTAAGAAGTATGCTTTCGTCATTCCTTTCCTCATACTTGATCTGCGGCTGATCGCTCATGAAGACTCTCAGCGGGCCTGAAGGGATTCGAACCCTTGACCACCTGATTAA
>WQTN01000056.1 GCA_009786295.1 Methanomassiliicoccaceae archaeon | reverse complement strand
AAACTGTATCCTGCTTCCGGGGTCTTTGGCCTTTCTCTCTTTATCTCCTTCTTACCGGAAAGGATATCGAACTTCTCTTCTGCCCAGGACAGGACCTCTTCCATTTCAACCGCTCCCGCGGCGAATACCGAGATGTTGGGTATGCCATACCTCTCCTCGTAATAATTTCTAAGTTCTTTGGCGCCGAGACGTTTGACTATCTCCGGCAGGCCGCCTTCATCCTGAGAGAGAGGATGCCCCCTCCATAGGTTCATCGAGAACAGGTCGTGGATGTACTCTTCCGGCTCGTTCTCGATCATGCTGAGCTCCTGCAGTACGATCTTCTTCTCCAGCTCCACGTCATCGTCGTTGATGAGGGGGTTGGCAACTATGTCTGAGACGGTGTCCTTGGCGACATCCTTGGTCTCTTTTATCGTCACTCCAAAAAAAGCGGTCATCTCTCTTCCGGTGAATGCATTCAATTCGCCTCCGGCGCCTTCCATCTCCTTTGCCATCTGATACGAGGACCTGTTCTTCGTTTCCCTGAAGACCACATGTTCCAGAAGGTGTGATATTCCCATTACGTCCTTGTCCTCGTCCCTGGACCCCGTGCTCACCCCGACCATGTATCCCGCACTCTCGCTTCCGGGGATCCTTTCGATCAGTACCGGTATGCCTCCGGAGGTCCTTGCAAAAGAAATGTTCTCTCCGCCCATGTCTGCGGAAATACTATGCGAGTAATTAATACATTCAGAAGTATACTGCAATCTCATGGCAGAGATGAATATTATAAAGTATTCTGATCAAAAATATTACAACCCCATCGCAATAGTCGGTTTCCCGGGGATCGGACTTGCCGGTTCCATACTTACCAGTTTCGTGATCAGGGAATTAAAAATGGAGGCGGTGGCCGCGATCGTATCGCCGGACTTTCCTCCTTACACACTGATCCAGAATGGGAACCCCTATCCTCCGATAAGAGTATACGGGTGCAAAAGGGATGATGCTTCGACCGAATGCGGGGACCTTATCGTCGTGACCTCCGAGATCACGCTCAAACCCGAGCACTACTATACTCTGAGCGCCACACTGACTGAGCTCTTCAGGGGCATGGGGATAGCCAGCGTGATAGCTCTTGAGGGGATACCGCAATTCGATGATGAACAGAGCATATTCGCCTGCGGATCGTCGGAATCCTCCAGAAAAAGAATCGAAGAGCTGGGGCTCAAAAAATTGGAAGACGGCTTGGTAAGAGGATTGACCGGAGTTATGCTCTATGAAGCGTTCTATTCTGGCCTGGATGTCCTCGCTATACTTTGTCCTGCCAACCCGGCACTGCCTGACCCAAGGTCTGCGGCAAGGATGCTTGAGCCGCTCTCCCAGCTTATGCCTGAGCTCAGGATCGATGCGAAGCCGCTGTACAAAGAAGCGGAAGAGATCGAGAACAAGATCAAACAGCAGCAGGAATACGGATATGATGTGACGCCTAAGGATGTTCAGAATCTTTACGGGTGATCGCCGTGCAGCTTGTCCCGAAGAAATATTTCATAACATCCGGCAAAGCGGTAAGCGACGTCTCCGGTCTCAACGCATTCGACCGTGCTCTCATATCCGCAGGGATCGGCGAACAGAATCTGGTCGCCGTTTCATCGGTGATACCGGAAGGCTCGGCGATGGTCGAACCTGCGGAGATCCCGATGGGCGCCGTCACCCACTGCGTGATCTCTCAGATGAGAGGAAAGGGTGAGGAGGTCATCTCTGCGGGCATCGCTTACGCCTATCGGAAAGATGGAAAAGGAGGATACATCGCGGAAGGGCATCTTCACGGCTCCGCAGACAGTCTGCGGACGGAATTGGACAGGAAGATCAAAGAGATGTCAAGGATAAGGAATACAGCTTTCGGAGAGGCCTGCTTTGTCATCGAAGAGATGCACGTTCCTGACGGTATGCACGGATGCTGCATCGCGGCGCTTGTGTTCACGGAGTACCGATGACGTACGCCGTCATATCATGCAGTAAGTGCGGACACCAGAGGATCATCGACCGTTCATCCGCATCATCTAAATGCTCCCACTGCGGCATACGCGTTGAACACAAAGGCCTTGCGGTCATTTTTGAAGATAAGGACCAGAGTGCCGTGAGGGACGCTTTGACGCGGCTGAATTCCTTCGATATACCGGAGAAGAAAAAGAGCGATGTGGATCATGACCCGCTCTCCACTCTCATCTACAGGTATGAGAACTGTACCGACCTGCAGAAGAAAATGGAGCTGGTCTCATGCAGTCTTACTGAGATATACGGCACCTTCTCGTTGGAGGATGTCGAGAAGGTGGACGAAAAGAACGCCGAAAAGCTGTTAAGCGCAATGTTGGAACTTTGTTATGTCCATGAGGTCAAGAGCGGCAGATACCGCGCCTGACATCACCTCGGGACATCCTTTCTTGCTTTCCCTTCCATCCTCAGAACGTCCTTCACGACGCTGGAAAGCTTTACATACATAATATAATAGAAATAGACCGCTGCAACGATCAGTGCCATAGCGATGCATGCGTAGAACAGTATCTCGCTTTCTCCAGAGTTAATGTAGGCCGCCCACATGATCAGGCTGAAGACCACGTTAACGAACACTGCCTGCAAGGCGAACTCCATCGGCCTCAGTCTGGCGATCCCTTCTCCGACAGTAGTGCCTATTGCGGACGTGATTAGTATGTAAGATAACGCTATCAAAAAGAGCACAAAATAAGCCACAGCATCAGCGGCATCGTCTCCTATGTTCACGATTGCCTTCCCAAAGTAGTAGATCATGCCGAACGCCATGGCGCATCCAATCCCCAGTCCGAGACCGTAGCCGTAGAAGACCGAATCCGATTTGCCGTGGAACCTTTTGAGATTCATGACCACAACCATCACGAGACACTGGATCGCCGCGAACAATGCCATGTATATCATGTTCAGCCAGTTCAGGTATGTGTAGCCGGCGAACAGCAGCGTCCCCGCTACCAGACCTACCACAAAAAGCTTGAAGAATGCCGGGTCGCTGAAGAACGGCTGCTCAACTGCGGGATAGGTGTACTTCCTCAGCACCGCGTACATGAGTGCCAGAGTGGGGGCGAATGCAGATATTGCCGCTACATACAGTATGACGTCCACAGTTCTACATATCTGGGGCGGATATTAATCTTTGTTCTTATTTCCGGCCTCAGCGAGACTGTCCCCATGCATCACATATCCTTTATCTTCTTCAGCGTTCCGGCCGCCTGCTCCCATGTGTCGCACTCCAAAGCGCTGCTGTCCAACACTGGCGCGGTCACCACTTTGTAGTCGGCGCCGCTGCTGAACTGTATCAGCAGGATGCGGTATCCCTTTTCAGCAAATCCTTCCTTTTTTGGGTTGGATGTAACTGATGCTCCGTAGCCGTTCGGGAAACGGAATATTTTATGAAACCTGTCTCCATACATACAACCGCATACGCAGTCTGCATTCAGATCTACAATGTACTCTTCAAATTCCATCATATCCCCAGTGTTAGATGAGTTTAGAAGATAAAAAATATACTGTTGCTGGGTCAGTAAAATGTCACACAGCTTGATGCTCCTAATTCTTTTGAAATGTGTTCAATTATTCAGACTTAATATATTGAGAATCATTAAATATTAATACACACATGCCCCCATTCAATTTTTGGTTATTTTAATGGCCTTAAAATATATACTTTATTTTTGTCATATATAGCTCCCTATAATTAAAGAAAAAACTTTAAAAAAAATATTTACATCCACCACTATTTAGCACTATTGTTAAATATTGCCAATAATAATCCTTATGTTAGGATATAGTCCTCTCATAAGGTCTATATCGATTACAAGGAGGAAGACAATTTGTCAAAAGAACAAATACTCAATAAATTAAGCGACGCGGTAGTAGCCGGCAAGCCGGATATGGCCAAAGAAGGCGCTAAAGAGGCCTTGGCAGCCAAGATGGACCCTCTTGACGCCATCAATAATGGGCTAGTGAAGGGAATGTCGATCGTAGGCGACAAATATGCCGCGCATCAGGTCTACCTTCCACAGGTGCTGATGTCAGCAAAATCCATGTACGACGGTCTTGACATACTTCTGCCGGCCATTCCAAAGGCGGCGCTGGCGAACGTGAAGAAGTGCGCAACGGCGGTTGTAGAAGGGGATGTTCACGACATCGGCAAGAACATCGTCAAAACAATGCTGACCGCAGGCGGTTACGTTGTCATAGATCTCGGCAAAGATGTGCCGATACAGACGATCGTCGAAACCGCAAAGAAAGAAAAACTGGACGCGCTTGCACTCAGCACGCTCATGACGCCCACGATGGACGGGATGAAAGCATCCGTGGACGGACTCAAAGAGAGCGGCTACAGGAAGAACGTGAAAGTGTGCATCGGCGGCCCGCCTACATCCCCTTCGTTCGCGAAGGAAATAGGCGCAGATCACAGAGATGCAAATGCGCAGGATTGTGCAGCATGGCTTAAAGAGGTGTTATAAAATGGCTGACATGTCACACGTTGAGAGAGTTATGGCGGGGCTCACGGATAAGCCTGCCGACAGGCTTCCGGCATATCCTATTGCTTGCGGTGTGAACAGGAAGCTCATTGGCAAGGGCAT
>WQTN01000055.1 GCA_009786295.1 Methanomassiliicoccaceae archaeon | reverse complement strand
CATCGCTATGATGGCAGTCGCATACATCGAATGAGATGCAAAAAGCCCAAAGAAAGTGAAATCGAACGCTATTACTGCGACAGCCGCCGTTCCGGCTCCCGCCGACACACCCATTATGTATGGGTCAACAAGCGGATTCCTTATTATCGCCTGATACATACTTCCGGCAATGGACAATCCTACGCCGACGCCTAGCGCGGCAAGCGTCCTCGGCAATCTGGATTCGAACACCCTTATCTCATTTATCTCGGACGGATCCGCACCGCCGTTCATTATTGCTGAGAAAAGCGAAGAGAACATCTCCCCTATCGACATGGTCGCATGATATCCTACGCACAGGCAGGCGATGAATACCGCGACAGTGACGAATATCCCTACAGTCAGCACGACTGACAGACGGTTCTTACTGCGCCTGTTATGCTTAAGGTCCTCTCCGCCGACATAGTGCCTTGCGCTTCTTATGATGTAATCAAAGGGTTTGTCTTCTTTTTTGATGACTCTTATCAAAACATATATCGCGGCCAATATCAGAAGTATCACTGCGAATATTACCGCTAAAGTATAGATCAGAGGTGTATCTGCCCCTTCGCCGCCTCCGTATTCTGGGAATGCTCCGTACACCACATTAAGGCCGGAATCATTCCCGGAGAATACCCAACCATCCATTATCAGCGGGGGAGCCATGCTGAAGTTCTTCACTTCCGATTCGGGCGCATATGCACGCAAGATCTTTCCATCAAGAGATAAGATGTAGATGGATCCATCTACGGGATAGTCCTGAAGATAAATATTCTCGCCATTGACCAGCACCATCGGCGCCTTTGCCGATGTGAATTTTTCATTCATCAGTTCATAGTTTCCGTTAAGGTCGATCCTGAACAGACCTTTGGATGAGGTTAAGTAAACGCCTTTGAAACCGCCTTTATCGACTGGCAGGATATAATTCGCGACAAGCCCGAACTCTTCCGTTATGAGCGTTTTTTTGGAAAGCTTGCTCCCGTCAAACTCATATATCCCGATCCCGCCTATCATCGAGCTCAAGCCTCTTCCGTCCGAAACCCCGAACATGAGCACATATTTCCCGTTCTCTTTGAACACCGATACCTGTTGCACCGAACCGTATTGGTTTCCTGATATCGTCCTTGTATACACTGATACTTGGTCGATTATGTTCCCGCTCGCTTTGTCGAATGCGTACAGTGTTCCGTTCAATGCTCCTGCGAACAAATAGTCCTCATAGACCGTGTGTGAAAAGAAATATGCCGCACCCTCCATCTGTTTTGACCATATCAGGTTCAGATTCAGATCGAAACAGTACATCATTCCATTGCATGCGCCGCAGTAGATCACGCCGGAGTCGTACACTAATGAACCTGGGCCATTGTTGAAATTATACCCTGTCAACGGCCCCGCTATGTTCGGCATCGCCCCCTGCCGATTTTCCATATCCAAGCTACTGTAGGGTTTGTTGCCGAGAGTGATCACGTTCTCGTTGTTATTTCCAGGGCCGTCTTTCAGCGGGATCTTGAAAATATATCCGTTCGAGGTCGGGATGTAGACAAAGTCTCCGATTATCGCTGCCGTTGCCAACTCGAAATATACCATGGAAGGGTACGTGAACTTCCACACTTCGTTCCCATCCATTGTATAGCAGACGAACACCGAATTTGCCGGCGGAGCACTGGCCCCGTATTTTACAAACACGTATCCCTGCGCGGACAGGACAGCTGAATATGTTCCTTTTCCTGTAAACTGGCCGCTCCATTTCGTTTCTGCTTTATTCTCTATGAAAACAGCATCCTGTGCACCCCTCTGCTCCGCATCTCCTCTTACCATTGTCCACGCAGTGGGGTGTTCTGGAGTCTCAACTGGCGCCACTCCGTCCGGATAGAATCCGAGTGCGAGAGCCCCGCCTGCATATGGCGAGGAGATGTCGGATATCTTTGTCCACTTCCCGCTGCCGCTGTCCCACTTGAAAGGCACCCATTTCGCCGTTACTTTAACTCCCGTGGCCCCGGATTTGCTGAGGCTCCCTCCGGCAGATGCCGCCCCTATAGTGGTCGAAGTGACACCGTTCACAGTGATCGTGTTTCCGGATGAACTGTAATCCAGCCCGCAGTCGGATGCTGCTCTTCTGAACATGTCGTCAATGGTGCCTACGCCGCTTACATTCGACCATACTGTATCGCCGTTTCCCATATCGAAAAGAACCCTTTCGCTGTCTGAATCGGCCGCATCTGCACTGAATACAAGCAATGGGCTTATGGTGAGCAATGCAACGGCGAACAATACGGTCTTTTTGGCGTTTTTTCTAATATTCATCCCTCTCAGTAATTGAAATCAAGATATTTTGTGAATGTCAGGAAGTCCTCATAGTCGTCCCCGACGTATTTTGGCATTTCTATATCTGTAAAAACATCCGGGTGCAGCATGCGTGCCGTGAGTTCCATCAGCTGGACGAATCTCGGGCTTGGGGTCTCCGACATATCTCCTGCCGCTCCGCATACCATATAGATGTTCCCGCTCTTGTATGCGTCTGTCGATCTCCATTCCGCCGATAGCGATCTCATCATTAGATCATATTCTTCCTGAGTAGCAGAATAATCCACTGTGAGGATAATAATTACCGAGGGATTAGACGCCATGACCTGCTCCGAGTTGATCAGAACCCACTGATACATGCGTTTGAAGACATTTTTTCCCATTACCGCGGATGAAAGGTCATCAATGTATGTGTCGGACCCCGTCACCCACGGAGATTTATCAGGCGACAACGCATACATCGCATTGACGCTTCTTGCATAAAGGCTTGAATCCAGAGTGCCAGCGATTTCTGTCATAGCGATCTCGATGGAACCTATCACTTCTGCGGCGCGCAAATCGTATCCGATCACTACGCCGGCGATATAGATGTTCGACAGAATCATTTGTATGCTGTCTCCGCCGTACATAAGCACTGTGTTGAAATTTATGCCTCTGAGTTTATCCGCCATGACGTGATGGCTGTACAGCGAACCGTCACAGAATACTATGTCAGGCCTCTGTGCCACTATCTGCTCGAAACTGGGGTTGAGAAAATCCCCGAGGATCTTTATTTTGCCGCTGGCGTGACCTGCGACGACCGAATCGGGATGGTTACTATAAATGTCGGTCCCGACCAAAGTATCGACCGCCCTCAGAGAGCCTATGATACCCGTCAGGGCGGGCGAAAGAGTTACGGTCCTCTGTGCCTGCCGATACCCGTATATTGATTTCCCCGATTCATCAACGGCGACAGTCGGCACACCGTTATCGTCGCGATACACCCAGGCCGCTATTGTGCGATCGGAAAGGTTTGTGTTCTGTGGAGCAGCCTCTTTTACCCAGGTGAGGCTGTTCTTTGAAATCGTCCACAAGCTCCATGCGTATCCGCCTCCCGAGAACACTCCATTAATCTCCTTTACGACCCCGTCGTCGACGACGCAACTGAAATCGTTTTCCTGGCATGCAGTGCTAAGTGCCTTGTAAGGGTCAGAGTTCTTCTGCATATCCATTTCGGTCCATGTGACGTTCCATTCTCTGAAATCCAGCAGGAACCCTGACGCCTGCGGCTCCGATGCAACAGAGTTAGTCACAAAAAGAGGGACAGATATTGCGCCTGCTATTATCAGTAAAAGAGACAGTAGTGTCTTCAGTTTCAGAGCGTCCAATATCTATCCTCCATATTAAGAAAAGTGTCGCCAAAGGCGACATTTATTGTTTATGCTTTGAACGGGCCTCCTGTTTTCCAGCCAGCCTCATCGTTTGGATCCAGTGTCGGGTTATAGTCTTTATCATACCCCGTCACGCCGATGAAAAATATCGTTCCGAGTGTCACATCAAAACCAGAATTTTTCGCCCATGCCCCATAGGCAGTGTAACCATTAATTGTCCATATCCAGCTTCCCCAACTGTCTGAAGTGGAAGCATCCCACACAGGATAAACTCCGTTAATGGAAGTTATCCACCCCGTATCTGTTATTTCATACTCGACTCCTTTTTTATCCAGCGCCTTGAACAGACCGTTTATAACAGTGTCGCTTTCTGCCGAAATCCACCCATTCTCTGTCGCAGAGGTCGCATAGTCCCCATAGTCGATGTAGTACCAATATGTCTCATTGCTGCTGCTGTTCCCAATAACATATCCGGCCGCAATACCAACTGCTGCACCGACCAGAATACCCACTACTAGGAACAAGATTGCATTATTCTTTTCCATTGTATCACCCAGACCTAAAGCCTGTTGGATATATCATCCTATTAAATCTATTTAATTATTTGGAGATTTCTCCCTCTCTGCGTCCTTGCAGAAGGCATCTGCTGACGGACCGCCGCATCATAGATTATTGAATATCTCGTCCAAAATATACATCGATCCGAGAGGCCCCATCACCGGCTTGGGGATGAAGCTGAAATGCGAAAGGTCCGGCGCGGAAAGGTCCACTCCGGCCTTGCATATACCCATGAGTCTCAGCGTCTCGGCCGTGTGGCCGTCCGCGAGTACAAAGTACGGCTCCGGCTTTGTTATATCCTTATTCAGCGACCTCCTCAGA
>WQTN01000054.1 GCA_009786295.1 Methanomassiliicoccaceae archaeon | reverse complement strand
GTGAGCCGGGGCGGAGGCAACGGTTCAGCGAAAGCTATAAACAGACATACCTAAGTCGTGTTTGCACCGCACTTTTAGGCAAGATAAAATAAAGAATATAGGAAAAAGTTTCTCACACCGGTCGGGGGAGTCTCAATCCACGCTGATGCTCTGGATCTCGTGGTGTCTGTTCACGATATCCCTAGCGATGCGCAGATTTTTTCCGGCCTTGCCGATCGCACGCCCTTTGAGCTTTGGGTCCACTGTGATCGTGGCATGGGTTATGTTCCCGCGCTGCTCGATAACGACTTTCTGAGGGTTGTATATGTGGAACACATTCTTCACAAACTGCTCAGGATCCTCCGAATACTCTACGACCTGTATGTTCTTACCGGTCTTCTCCTTGAGCTTTATGACATGTTCCCCTTTCTTCCCGACAGCAATGTTCCCCTGCCCTTTTTCAACGACGAACACCAGTTTGTCATCTGCATCCATGCAGTCGATCGGGCTTGCCTTGGTTATGGCTGAGAACAGCGCTATGAATCTGAGGGTATCCTCATTTAGTACGATATCCGTCGACATAACTCTCACAGCGTTAAGATGTTGGAAGAACCCTTATCGATAACTGCCAGGGCAGAGACGGAGAATGGCTTTCCGCAAAGGGCTCCCAACTCCATGTTGTTGCCCTCGAAGATGTGCACTTTCACGCCTATATTCCCTGTCAGCACCTTGCTGGGACAGTTCCTCGACAGGATGACCATCTGCGCCTTTCCTGCCTTTATTGCTTTCTCTGTCTGGTCGATCCCGAATTCCACCTTTCCGGTGGTGATCGCCGCTTTCAATGCTCTGCTTATATCTATTTTCTCGCTCATTCAATCTCCCCCTTTTTGGGTGTGTAAATAAGATTAACTGCACCGGTACCCAATGTTACCGGTTGCCCGACTATGATGTTTTCAGTCACTCCTTCCAGGCTGTCGACCTCTCCGACCATCGCGGCATGCAGAAGATGCGCCGCGGTGATCTCGAACGCCGCCCTCGCCAATACCGATGACTTCTTACCGGATACCCCGTGCCTTCCTATGGCTTTGACCTGACCGTCGTTGGTCATCAGGTCCGCGACGAGCATGATGTGCCTTATGTCAACATCCAGGCCCGCCTCTCCCAGGGTCCCCATCGCTTCATGTATTATGGAGTTCCTTGCCGCCTCGATGCCGAGGACGTCTGCGACCTCCAGTATGCTGTTGGTCATGACCTTGTTCGCGTTGACGCCCTCGATCTTCAGAACCTCTTTGAGGTTGCTTCCTTCAGTGACTATCTTCCAGGAACCTCCGACCTTGCTCAGAACGGCCCTTGATATTCCCTCTATACCTTTTATCTTGGCACCCTTTACGCTGTCGTACATCGACTGCAGCTTCTTGTAGGAGGGCTCATCGGACGTGATGACTATCTGGAACCCGGAGAGCTTGACCAGCCCGCGCACAGCTTTTACTTTGTTCAGCTTTTCCACGATGTCGTCCGTCTCGAGCCCGCGCAGCGCCATTTTCCTTGTGTTCGGAGTGATCACGAGGCGCATGTTGGTTATGTCCGTCTCCACCGACGCTATGTCCAGCAGCGAGGTCACCTCTATCTCGGACGCCACATGCCTTGCGACGCTCTCGTCCTCTGCGGCAATGCCTGTGAGAGGTATCACCATCGACGGCGTGCTGGGAACGCGCCTTGCATCCACTATTTCTATCAGCCTCGGAAGGCCCTGCGTGACGTTGATGTTCGCCACACCCGCATAGTGGAAGGTACGCATGTTCATCTGTGTGCCCGGCTCGCCGAGCGAGTGCGCCGCCATTACTCCCGTGGACTCGTTCTTGTCCATCAGATGGGATGTATACATGCGGTTGGCAGTCGCGATCAGTTTTTCGCATATCTCGTTGCTGAGGTCCGCCTTCTCTATCACATTCGCTATGTCGGTGATTATCTTCATCGGCATGGGAGATCCAATTCTGTCCGCTATCCCTTTGAGCCTTATCTCCGACTGAGAGAACGTGCGCTCACGGAACACCTCTTCCATCGGCTCGGTCTTCGGCTCCTGCACTATCTTCTTGGCCTTGGCCACTGGTGCCGCCGCGCGGACGGTGCGTTTGCCGATCTTTGATAGGGTGGACTCGGCCGCCTCTTCCGAAAGCCCCAGTTGAACGAGCTCTTCGATGCCCGCTGCGGATACGGCGCTGAGGGTGTTGTACTTTGTAAGGAGGAGCTCTGCCACTTCTTCGCTTATGTTCCTGCTGACAAGTGCCTTATGCGTGTCTTTCTTGGCCATTATCACTCACCTCCTCCTTCGAAGTCCGCGTCAATGTCGTCGTACTCCTCTCCGTCCTCTTCTTCAGTATACTCCATCTCATCCTTTTCTCTGGAGCCGTAGTCCTCGCCTACGTTCATGTCGTCTACCCTGAGAAGTATGTCGGCCTCGTCGCCCAGCACTTCCGCGAAGAGATCGTCCAGGTCTATCGCTTTTCCCCTTACCGTTCTGGATGGGTCTACTCCGTCCTCTCCATACTTGAACTGTATCACCGTCCCGACGGTGTTCCTGACGGTCCCGTCGGATGTGAGTTTCAGGTCCTCCAGCGCGGAGACCAGCCTTCTCTGCATGTAACCGGACCTCGACGTCCTTACCGCAGTGTCCACAAGCCCCTCTCTCCCTCCCATTGCGTGGAAGAAGAATTCGGTCGGGCTCAGGCCGGATTTGTATGAGTTGGAACAGAATCCTCTCGCGTGCGCTCCCAGGTCGCCTTTGTGGAAGTGGGGGAGGGTCCTGTTCCAGTAGCCTCTGGACAGTCTCTCGCCACGGACCGCCTGCTGACCTACGCAGCCTGCCATCTGTGACAGGTTCAGCATGGATCCGCGTGCGCCCGCTTTCGCCATAACGACCGCTGGGTTCGAAAGACCCAGGTGTTTTCCTGCAACACGACCCGCCTCGTCACGCGCCTGCCCAAGGACTTTCATCACCCTGACCTCAAGTGTCTCTCTGAGTGAGCGCCCCGGCATCTGGTCCAGCGTCCCGTTCTGATATGATTCGACGAGTTCGGACACTTCCTCTATACATTCCTGGTTGAAGTTCGATATTTGGAGCGCAGCCTCTTCGGGGATGTCCTCATCGCCGATGCCTGTGCTGAACCCGTGGTTCATGAGCGCGCCCAATGCCAGCCTCGTCACCTCGTTAATGAACTTGGCGGCCCTGTCCGCGCCATAGTCGCGCGCTATCCTGTCAAGGATTTTTCCTTTGCTGTTGCCGATGCCTTTGACATCGATCGTTCCGCAGAGCAGCTGTCCGCCGCGTATCTTCACGTAGGCGTCGAACTCGCACCCCTCTCTCTTACATACGTTACAGTTCTGGCATATGTTTGCCTTGAAGGTCGTTCTGAAGTCGCCCGGAAGCACTGTCGAGAACAGCTGTCTCCCTGTCCAGTGCTCTTTTCCGTCGTCGCCGACCTCCGGCTTGGGTATCTCCACGTCCTTGAGTTTCGAAAGGATGTCCATCGCCTCGGACCTGTCAAACTTGGGGTTGTCATGCGTAAGGAAGTACGCTCCCGTTATGTGGTCATGGATCGCACCGATGATCGGGCCTCCGTACCTAGGGGAGAGTATGTTCTCCTGCACCTGCATCAGTATGCGAGCCTCGGCGCGCGCCTCGTCAGACTGCAGGACGTGAAGGTTCATCTCATCCCCGTCAAAGTCTGCGTTGTACGGAGGACATACGCACAGGTTGAACCTGAATGTCCTTCCCTCCATCATCCTCACGCGGTGCGCCATCATCGACATCCTGTGGAGCGAGGGCTGCCTATTGAACAGCACCACGTCTCCGTCCATCAGCTGCCTTTCTATTGTATAGTCAATGTCTATGTTCTCCGCGACCTCTTCCGCATTGCGTTCTGTCACCCTGATCCTCCTTCCGTCGGACCTTATGACATAGTTCACGCCCGGAGTGTATCCATTCTCCGTCGGCGGTTCGGGCCCGCGGGCGACCAGTTCTTTGAGCTTTCCTATGTTGTGCTCGTTCACGTGCACCGGAACGGTCAGTTCCCTTGCCGCGAGGTACGGAACACCGACCTCGTTTATCGAGAGCAGCGGGTCCGGGGAGATCACTGTACGGGCCGAGAAGTTCACACGCTTACCGGAAAGGTTCGACCTGAACCTCCCCTCTTTGCCTTTAAGTCTCTGTGCCAGTGTCTTCAGCGGACGGCCGGACCTGTGTCTTGCCGGAGGTATCCCTGACGTCTGGTTGTCGAAATATGTCGTCACGTGATACTGCAGCAGCTCCCAGAGGTCCTCCACTATCAGCTGGGGGGCTCCGGCATCGCGGTTCTCCCTAAGCCTCTGGTTAATTCTTAGGACATCCACCAGTTTGTGGGTGAGGTCATCCTCCGATCTGTCTCCTGAGTCCAGAGTAATCGACGGTCTTACGGTCACCGGGGGAACGGCAAGCGCCGTCAGGACCATCCACTCGGGCCTGCATGTGGCAGGGTCCATCCCGAGCGTCTTGAGATCCTCATCAGGTATGCG
>WQTN01000053.1 GCA_009786295.1 Methanomassiliicoccaceae archaeon | reverse complement strand
TGTTTGATATCCTCAAAACTTTTGTATTCCTTCGCCCGCAGATCGCTCATGCCCCATCACTTCAACGGTATGCAAACCGAATGCATGAATATAAATTCAAGGTAAACTGCCGATGAAAACGGACTCCTGGTAGTGTGATGGGACATACTTATTCGACTTGACCGATCTTGCAAAATGGTACAGTGGCCAATGGATATCTATCTGATTTTCCTCTCGAGGGGTCTTCTGCTCCGATCTAAGGCAAATTTATTTTGTGATGTGTCTTACGACGATGACGGCAGCAATCGTCAATACTGCGAGAGCCACTGCGAAAACAGGAATGAGCGGAAATCCATCGCTGCTTTTATCTATTGCGAGTTCTCCGTCGAACCCGTTCCATGAATTCTTGTTGGACTCTTTGATATGAACGACTGCGTCAGTGTTCAGGAACACAGAGTATCCCAACTCGGGCATGTTTCCCTCGAAATAAATGTCTGTCATGCCAGAACAGTAAGCGAATGCCTTTGATGATATGCTCAAGACGGTGTCCGGAATGCACACTTTGTTCAATAGGGGGCACTCGGAGAATGCCCCGCTTCCAATCAAAATGAGGCTTTTGCCGAGAGATAGCCTCTCTAGCGATTCGCATCCGAAGAATGCGCTTGATCCCAAAGAGGTCAAGGTATCAGGCAGAGACATTTTCACGAGAGAGTCGCACAGATAGAAAGCGGAACTCTCTATCTCCTTAACGTTTCCCCTCAGTTCAATGCTGGTTGCAGACCTGCAGTATGCAAATGCCCACGGCGCGATCTTTGTTATGTTTTCTCCTATGACAATGCTCTCAGCGTCCGTACATATCTTGAACGCCCCTTCCCCAATGAACAACGTTGAATCGGGAATTGATATCATTTTCATTGAACTGCATTGCCTGAAAGATTCGAACCCTATGTATCTGAGGTTGCCGGGCATGTCGACTGTCCCCATAGAGGATGCTGCTCTGAACGCCTCGTCCATTACCGATGTCAGGCTTTGCGGAAGCGATACCGTCATCAGCCCCGCATTATAGTAGAACGCCCTCTCGCGTATCACGGCGACCCCTTCCGGAATAATTACAGACATTATGTCAGATCTCGGCACGACATCCGTCCCTGCAGTGTTGCTGGTGCCGGAGAAAGAGTACGGGCCTATGGATGTGACAGGATATCCGCCCGCCGCCGGGAGTATGGTGACCAAGCCTTCCGGCGAAGGCGAGCCTCTGGAAACCATCGCTTCGTTCCCTATGACATAATATGTTGTTACGGATCCGTCATCTGATGCGAGGTCATATTGTTCAATGACCGATGTTATATACTTGCTCCAGCCCGATGACCCTTCCGTACGGTAGAACTTGACCCCTGCAGGGAACGCATTGCTCGCGACTGACGGCGCATCTCCTAGGAAGTAAACGGATTCAAGGCTGGTGCATCCCGAGAATGCTCCAGCGCCTATCGTCTTTACTTTCTCTGGAACCACAGCTGCCGTGACGGCCGTGCATCCCGAGAACGCACCGGCGGATATCTCTGTCACGTTGTACCCTTCCAAGACTGTGCTGATGTACAGAACTGGCTCATCCGAACTCCCTCGGATGATCGTTGCCCTGTACGTGCTGTAGTCGTTGCCGTATGTCTCATAGGTGTACGAGGTGCCGTCAGACAGGACAGTATCCGTGTACCCTTCGCTCTCAGGCGAGAGCAAAGGGATGGACACCAAAGTCAGGACCACAACAGCCAGTACGGCATATTGTGCTTCCTTACGGATCATCACAGCCCCTTCGGTATCCCAGACGGTGCAGGGATTGAGGCATCGACATCATCTTCTGCGGCTGTGGTCTGCAACACCAGCCCAAAGTATCTGTATTTGGTTATGTCGTACATCCCGAATGAGAACTGATCGTAGTTCCACTGTTTCGGATCATCAAGCGATTTTGCATCAGGATGATAGCAGTATTGCGACCAGTATGTCCACGTCCCGTATTCTCCTCCTTCGGAGCTTTGTTTGGTGTCGCTCCATCCGAAGAACGAAAGGAACCAGCCGTACATATCAATCCTTTCCCCGTAGGTGAACAGGCCCGTCTTTCCGTCAACGGTATATGTGACCTGCCCGTCCGCCGCAGCCGATGAATATGTTGAATTGGGGAATAGGTACCTCAGCACGGCATCCGCAAGGGCTTCGTTGTTGTTCTTCCCCGTTCCTTCGATCCATATGCCTTCCCGTTTCTGAGAGTCACTGAGACCGATTGACCTCATCCATTCGGTCGAGTTGTACTGTTCTTTGAACTGTATGAAGTAATACACTTTGTATTCCACTTCGATGTTCGGCGCGGAGTAAGTGGCATTCCCCTTGTCGTTCGTTGTTTTATCTGCATATCTTACAGAAACGGTCATCCTGTCGGTGTAGTTCGCGGTCTTGTCCGAGAAGACCGCCCATCCGCCAGGAGATGCCCATTTGAATATCGTCCATACTTTGTCATTGGTGTTGGCAACGCCGTCGATGGATGCTATGTTCCCGTTGCTGCTGAACACGATGGTATGGCCGGACAGAGCGTTCTCGATTATCTTCCTGACGTTATCTCCCGTTCCGGAGTATCCCGTCTCATTGTTTCCGTCATCCAGCCAGACGACTGCGTCATATCCGCTCTTTGCCGTGACCGTGCCGTCCTTGCTGTCCTCCGACGAGATTATCAGAATAGCGGCGGATGCTGTTATCACGACCGCCGCCGCAATTATTGCGATCAATATTTTACTGTTCATTGTATCCCTCATACGTGGCTCATTATGCCCGTTCCCTTTGCGAGCCCGAATATTATCTGCACTCCGCCCCCTCCAGATTCTCCGTAGAGGGTCACTTTCAAAACCCCGCCCGATACTGTGACTGAAGCTTTCTTCACGCCGGAATCAAGATAATAGTAGACATCGATCGTTTTTCCGTTGTTTCCCGAACCTACTGGGACGGACATCTCGAATCCCTGCGACTTGTCTATCCCATCGCCAGAGATCGTTATCATCACGAAATCCATATCGGAATTGCCCGCTGCGGCTTTGATAGGTTCTGTCAGGGAACCGGGTCCGGTGTATGGCACGCGGATATTGATTGATGCGCTGTCAGGCATCGTTCCGGTGACCGTCATCCCCTTGCCGTTGTTAAGGACGGTCGAGGTGTTCTGAGACCATTTTGCCTTAAGGGTTATGCCGCTTTCGTAGCTGTATATGGTGCTTTCAGTGTACTTTGTCTCATTATAATACCACCCCTCAAATCTATATCCGCTTTTGGATATCATCGGGAGGGTGCCTACCGCCTTTGAGTACGTGACATTGATCGCACCGGCGCTGCTTCCGCCGTCGGTATCGAAGGACATCATGCTGTTCTTCAGCCATTTCGCCGTGAGCGTTATGCTTGATGAAACCACCGAATATTGCGGTGTATATCTGGTGTTCCCGGAGAACCATCCTCCGAAAGTATACCCGCTTCTTTCCGGATCTTTGACGTAACCCATCACACTCCCTTTCTTTACGGAAATTGAATTGACAGAAGAACCGCCTGCGGAGTTGAACGACACTGTTGCTGCATCCTCCAGTATTGCGGTGAGTGTGAGGTCTCCGTTCGCTTTGTCTGTTGCGAACTTCCATGTTCCGGAACCGGTGCCCCACCCTACCAGTGTCTTGCCATTGGGAACCTCAGCATTCGGAGCAGAGATTATCGAACCTTTCACAGCTTTCTCTGTGACTCTTTCCGAACCGATGACGAAGGTCACGTTGCAGTAAAGGTCCTGCAGCCTGTCGTAGTTAGATACCTTTGACTTGTCGGATGTATTCAGAGCGGCATATCTTTCTTCTATCTTTTTGACTTGGGCCGAATTTGCACTTCCTTTGGAAGCAAAAGACAACGCAAGGTCGATGGCATTCTCCACATCAGAATGTGTGTATCCCACGGGAGTCCTCGGGCCGTAGCAGAAGAGCGTCGAATCATTCCTCACAAGAAGATATCCCTCAGGAGATACCGTGAAGCTCTGATATGCGAACTGAGGCACGGAGGGGGTGAGCCGGAACACTATGTCAGCGTTTGTCTGCCCTACTGAATCCCTGAGAACAAATATGTCGGCAGTGCCTATTGGGCTGTCTGAATCTTCTCCGGGCAGCACTTTTCCGTACTCTATCAGATAGATATACACCGCGTACCCGTTATTTGCCGTTGCGTAGGCAGTGGTGATCGAGGCCGTTCCTTTGGTCTTAAGCGAGTCCGCCCTGTACGCTAAGGACATGGTACCGTCCCCGGCGATGTTTATCACGGTGAACGGCTCGGCCGTGCCCATAGTGCTTCCGCCGCCTCCGATGTATAATCTGTTGTTCAATATCATCGGCGCGGACTGCGTCCCGCCGTCCTTGACACTCGATGCCCAGACCT
>WQTN01000052.1 GCA_009786295.1 Methanomassiliicoccaceae archaeon | reverse complement strand
GATTCATCGTTCCGGACAAAGAGGACAGGGTCCACATGAACAAGTATGCGGACACCGTCTTCAACAACTTCGACGACACTTACAACAGAAGATGACTCAGAGTTCCAGGACCTTCATTCCTGTCCTTTTGTATGTTTTTCTTACGGCACCTTCTCCGATAAGTTCTATCAGCACAACTTCCAGAACAAGCCATGCGATCACGCCTGTCCTCAGGCATCCAGTGACCGCTTTTCCATCCCTTCCCGCAGAACCGTGTATGTGCACCATCGGATTCCCCTCTTCATCCTGAAAGATCGTTCCGGATGCCGTCAGTTCGTGCGGAGCGTTCAATGTGATGATGATCGGCACAATGCCGCTGTCATAGGGGATCTCCGGACCGACAGTCATGCGCGAGCCTTCGCCTATGCCGCCGACCACTGTCACCACGGCATTCTTTATTTTTTTCTCTCGGGAAAAATTTTCCAGAACTTCATGAAGGACCTCTCCTGTCTCCAGCCTGAGGACGAATGCTCTGCCTTTTTCCATCTCGAGGGATCTCGTAGCGATCACCGGTATTTGCTGTATTTATCCATCAGCCTGCTGATCTTGTCGAACTCTTCTTTCGTAAGATCCCCGGAATCCAAAAATGTCTTTGCATAATCTCTTGCTTCCTTGGTAGAGACCCTTGATCCTTTTGCTATGACCGATGCAAGGAAGGCCGATGTTTTGGCAGGATCCATTGCCGATGCGGAAAGCACTTCGTTCATATCATACTTAAAAGGTGCCAGTTTCTGAGTGTTGAGCATAGATTGCCTTTTGCTCCCGGTCTTTACTTTTGGTTTAGGTTTTCTGCTGCCACGCTTGTCCGAATCTGACTTAGGCGGCGCAGTGGTTTTTTTGTTCGTATTTTCCTTTATGTCTGCCAATGAGATTACTCCATGATAATATGCTACCTCTTTGTGTTATTTAATAGTCTCTGATGAACAAAGCATGACCAGACATGCGGCCGAATCCCATTGTCGATTAAAATATATACAAACCTGCACATGTTCATCCAATGCCTGAGGAAACGGGAGTTCCGGTTTACGAAGATACATATTCTATCGGAAAATATGTCAGCAGGTTCCTTTATTCAAGCTATGCAGTGATGCTGCTCCTTTCCATTGTTATTCTTTTAGTAGGCATATTATTCGGGAAATTCAGGGAAGCGTTCATTTCCGTTCCTGTGATCCTGGCACTTCTCAATGTGCTGTTTTTCGACAGGAAAACCGTACACATCCCGCCGCTGATGGTCTTCATAACGGTCTGGCTTATGATATTGGTTGTGATCGGAAGGCTCTATGGCAACGGAGACACCTCCAACTTCGCCCTTGACAGCCTTATAGGAGTAGTGCTGGGACTGGTTGGGCTGATATTCGCCTATTCTTTCCTGCCGGCCGTACCGACCGTAAGCAAGGAGAGGCTGTTCAGAGTCGTCTTTGTCTCCTTTTCCATCGCGCTTTCTTTATTTACCACGCTGCAGACAGCGCAATACTTCATAAGTTTGGCTTTGGAGATACCGACAAGGACCATTGAGGCAACAATGAACTTGCTTCTCTCCGTGATGTTCGGCGCCGCTGTCATCTCCATATTGTTCTGCATAGGCAGAAGTTCTCCCAGGCTCGGCAGAGCGGTGACCAAGTATCTGATGACCAGCGACACCATATTGGGTCCGGACGAACATGAGAAGGCAGAGATCGAGAGGGCCATACACGGCGGCGAGAATGAGAAGGTAGAGTACAAATCCACGCTCAGAGTGAATCTTTCCACTGGAGAGAAAGATGAGAAGATAGAGAGGGCTGTCCTGAAGACCCTGGTCGCATTCCTGAACAGCAGGGGCGGAACACTGCTCATCGGGATCGCGGACGACGGTTCCGTCATCGGAGTGGACGACTGGAGCTTCGAAAACCGCGACAAGCTCAGCCTTCATCTCACAAACCTGATGGCGGAACACATCGGGAATGAATTCCTTCCTTTCATCACGTTCCGGCTGTCCAACTATAAGGAAAAATGGATCATGAGGATAGTTTGCAGGAAGAGCGACAGCCCGGTCTTCCTGAAGGAAGGGAAACAGGAATCGTTCATCGTCAGATCTGGGCCGTCAAGTGTCGAGCTCCATGGGATGGACACCTTGAACTATGTGGAGAACCGTTTCAAGAAAAGAAGAGGGAAATTGTTTAAAAAATGAGTTTCATTCTTTCTTCTCAGCCTTTATCTGGTCCGACAGTTTCTTGACGTTCCTGGCAATGATTATCGTCATTATAACCGCAAGTATTGTTACAAGAATGGCATATATCAGCAGGCCCCATATCTTGCCGTCGGTATCGAGGAACATTCCTACCGCTTCCTTTATCGCCTCATTCCAGGCCAATGCCGCAACAAGGCCGAATGCGGCCGTGATCAGGGCAGAGAAGGTTGTAACAAATTGAAGTTTGGTTTCAGAGTCCATTTTTACACCTCCTTTCTCAAGTTGATTTCTACTATATATTTATTCAAATACTTAATTACTGACTTTGAATCCGATTTTGCTCTGGCCGGGTCTTTTTTGCATAATATTCTCCGACTGATGCCGTTATATGTTCTGCATCGTCCATTTGCCATAAAGATAGATACATGCATCGCCATTTGAGAGCATGGATGAGAGATACATCTGCTACTGCGGCCTCTACTGCGAGAACTGCGCTGTCAAAGCAAGGATCCAACCTAAGGCAAAAGCCCTTTATGAAGATATGAAAGCGGCAGGATTTGAAAATGTGATCCATTTGCTCCCCGGTGGCAGCGGTTTCTGGCCTTTCCTGAAGGACACTGCAGAAAAGGGGACGTGCGTCTCATGCAAAGAAGGAAGCGGTAGACCTGATTGCGGCATAAGGATATGCGCAAAAGAGAAAGGCATCAAAATGTGTGCCTTGTGCGAAAGCTATCCCTGCAACCGCTTCACTGAGTTCCTTAAGAACTATCCGCAGCTGGAAAAAGACAACGCCCTGCTCCGGGAGCAGGGACTTGAAGCATGGTCAAAGCTTCAGGATGAACGTCGCACACAAGGATTTGTGCACCAAGATGCAAAAAAATAATTTGGTTCCGTAGGTGAAATGATGACAGAAAGGCCGGATCTGAACAGACAGCTTGACAGCAATACATTTCGTAACTACTACTATCTGAAAGAAGAGCTGGTGCAGTTCTGCAGACAGGAAGGTCTGCAGACAACAGGCGGAAAAGAGATCCTGACGGAAAGAATATCTCATTATCTCGACACGGGCGAAGAGCTCACAACAAAGACAAAAGCCAGACCGTCTGCGAACATCGGGGATATCACAGAAGAAACTCTGATAGAGGACAACTTCGTCTGTTCCGAGGCCCGCCGTGCTTTCTTTGAACAAACGATCGGCAAAGGGTTCCATTTCAATGTTGTTTTCATGAGATGGCTTAAATCCAACGCAGGAAAAAGCTACGGAGATGCCATTCAGGAATACTATAGGATCCGGGATGAAAAGAAGAAAGGAAAGACCGCGATCGGCAAACAGTTCGAATATAATGCCTATATCCGCGATTTCTTTGCCGATACCCAAGGGATGCGCCTTGAGGATGCCATATTGTGCTGGGAATACAAAAAGAGTCTGCCGGGTCATAACCGATATGAAAGAAAGGATCTGTTCGAGTCGCACCTGCTGGGTGACGAAATATAAAAACACAGGAGGGTAGGCTTTGGACGGACATATGCAATTCGCTTCACGAACTGAATTCAGAAATTGGCTGGAGGAGAACTGCACAAAAAGCGATGGCGTGTGGTTGTTGTTCGGCAAATCCGGCGGGCCGGTCACAATAAAACCGAACGAAGCCCTTGAAGAAGCTCTTTGCTACGGCTGGATCGACGGCCAGATGAAAAGCATTGATGAAAAGACCTACATAAAGTATTTCTCACAAAGACGGAAAGGAAGCAATTGGTCCGATAAAAATAAGGCACTGGCTGAAACGCTTGAAAAGCAAGGGATGATGACCGATCACGGAAGAGCAAAAATAGAAGAGGCCAAGGAAAACGGCAAATGGGACTCGCCGGGATCCGCAGCGGTCACCGACGAACAGATATCTTGTTTATCTGATCTGCTCAAAGGGCATGAGCCAGCATATTCAAATTTTATCGCCATGCCGCCATCTGTGAGAAGGACTTACACACGAGCATATTTTGACGCAAAAACAGATGCGGGACGTGAAAACCGTTTGTCATGGATGATCGAGCGGCTGAATAACAATCTTAGACCGATGTGAGAACCCCCTGAAGAATATTTTTAGTGCGAGAGGTGGGATTCGAACCCACGAACCCCTGCGGGACAGAATTTCTTCCCTTTGGAGTCTTAAGTCCTGCGCCTTTGGCCAGCT
>WQTN01000051.1 GCA_009786295.1 Methanomassiliicoccaceae archaeon | reverse complement strand
ACGTTCTCCATGCTGCCCAGCATATCCAGGAGATAGGAGGACCTCACTTGCTGCCTGTTCACGGAGATCGGACGGCCGAGATAGTTCCTGAGTATCATGAAACTGCGTGCGGCGGTGTGCCTGAACCTGAGTTTGAATATCTCCGATTCTTTGATCGCTTTTCTCAGTATGGAGTCCAGTTCCCTTGACGTTAGAAGTCTGGGTATCTCTTCGATGTCCACCTTTCTCGGTGTTCCGATCATAAAGTTGTCATCGGACATCGTAATGGATACGTTCGAACCTATCATATTGGACAGCCTGTACGCATAACCTCTGGACAATGCGTCGTTTACCCTTCTTCCGAAAGGGAAGTGGAATACTATTCTCTGATTCCCGGACGGATCTATGTATTCTTCGATCGCCAGCCTTTCGGAGTCCGGGATACTGCCGGTGACGGCTTTCTGTTCCTTGAAGTATGAGATCAGGCTCCTTGCAGAACCTTCGTCAATGTCCAGCTCATAGCTGAGCCGCTCTATCAGGCCCGCCTGATCATCCTGGATCATCTGCGACATCTCTTTCCTGAAGACCGCGACGTCCATCGACAGATCGAAACTTCTTGGCAGCATCTCTCCTGCCCAAGACGGCACTGTGGGCTTCCTTCCTGTTGCTTCCTTGACGTGCGCGACCATTCCTTTGGACCTAACGAATTCGAGCGATCTGCCTCCGAGAACGAATACGTCCCTCGGCGCGAGTCTTTCGACGAACTTCTCTGATAATTCTCCGGCTGTGGAGCCGTGGTTCGTCACGACCCTGTAGTTCGCTTCCTCCGGTATGGTGCCCAGATTCATCAGATATATCATTCTGGCACCTTTCTTCCTGCCGAACTGGTCCTCGTCCTCGTCATACCATATCTTGGAATATACGCCCTCGTGCTCATCCTTGCTCCCAAGATATCGCAGAACATCGATGAAACTGTCCTTGCTTAGATTCCTGTAGCAATAAGAGCCTTTGATGATCCCATATGCCTCGTTCACATCCCATCTCTGGTCCAGACTCATACCCACGACCGTCTGGGAAAGGACATCCAGACAGTTCTCCGGAATCCCGACCCTGTCTATGTCCCCTCTGTGCGCCGCGCGGCACATGACCGCACATTCGACCAAATCGTCCGGGTCAAAGACTATCAGCCTTCCTTTCGCTACCCTGCCGTAGCTGTGGCCGCTTCTGCCTATTCTCTGCAGCCCCTTTGCCACTGACTTCGGGGATCCGATCTGACATACAAGATCTATCGATCCTATGTCGATCCCAAGCTCAAGCGATGTCGAGGACACCACACATTTGATCTCGCCTCTTTTGAGCCTTTCTTCCACATCCAGCCTGGTCTCTCTGCCGAGGGAGCTGTGGTGGACCTCCACACTTTCCAAGCCTCTTTCCTTCAGTTTGTACACAACGCTCTCGGCACCCGATCTGGTGTTTGTGAATATCAGCGTGGTCTCATGCTGGTCGACCATCTCTTTCACTTTGTCGTACATCATGGAGTTCACGATGTCCGACGACAGGGCGGTCATGTCATCCGTCGGGCATATGACCTTTAGGTCAAGCTCCTTCTTCGAGTCGGCCTCCACAAGTGTGACGTCCCTCTGCGCGCCGTCCGGCCTGCATCCTGCCAAGAACCCCGCTATCGCCTCTATCGGCGCCAGCGTCGCTGACAATCCTATCCTGGAAAAATCCACCTCGCAGTATTCTTTTAGACGTTCCAGCGTCAACGAGAGAAAAGCGCCTCTCTTTGAGTCGCAGATGTCATGTATCTCATCAAGTATCACCCACTCTACTTTCTTCAGGTTCTCCTTGAACTTCGGAGCCGCGAGGATCAAAGCAAGAGATTCCGGCGTCGTGATCAGGATGTGCGGGGGGTGTCTCACCATCTTCTGCCTTTCATTCTGAGGCGTGTCCCCGGATCTCACTGCCACTCTGATGTCCGGTATGTTCATGCCGTGGGCTGCGGCGACCTCCCGCATCTCCGCAAGCGGAGTGTTGAGATTCCTGTTCACATCGTTCGCTAAAGCTTTCAGAGGCGAGATGTAGACGCAGTATATCCTTTCCTCGAGCTTTCCTTCCGATGCGTATTTTGTGAGCTCGTTGATGATGCTTGTGAAAGCTGTAAGAGTCTTGCCTGAGCCTGTGGGCGATGATACCAAAACATTCTTCCTTCGGTGTATCTCCGGGATCGCTTTAGCCTGCGGCTCTGTGAGCGTGTCAAACTTTTCTTTGAACCATGTTGCGATGAGAGGTTCCATAAGATCCATTACTTCTCCCATGGAATGTGTCCTGCTTGCTCTCTCCAACAATCTCACCGTGAATCTTTTACCATTAGAATAAAGAAATATTTAGATTGTGTGTAAAGATGTGGGTTTCAGGGAACACGGCATAAAGTCAATTTCTCAGTCTTGAACGGCATACGACCGCTCTTG
Organism: Methanomassiliicoccaceae archaeon; assembly: GCA_009786295.1. Classification (GTDB taxonomy): domain Archaea; phylum Thermoplasmatota; class Thermoplasmata; order Methanomassiliicoccales; family Methanomethylophilaceae; genus Methanoplasma. The sequence continues at coordinate 1,929 of WQTN01000051.1, read as the reverse complement.
ATTTCATTTTCATCCCAAGTGAGCATGCCGCCAAATGAGGGTGCGTCCCTGCGGTTCTTTTTGTCGCTGCGGGATGCGTCGAGCATGACCGCACTGTTCTTACGGGCCTCCTTACCGCAAAAGATATTAAATGCGGTCATCCATTGGAATGTGATGAGGAAAAAACTCCTACTGGTATCAATCGCGGCCTCATTGCTTGTGCTGATGATATCGTCAGTGCCTTTGCCTGCGGATGCCGCTCCGGACTATTACATCGAAGGATATGTAGCAGATACCGGAAGGATGCCTGTGGAAGGAGTGACCGTTTCCATAATGGACGGCCAGGGCATTTTGTCCGTAGACGATACAGATGCCGATGGCTTCTTCCGCATCGGCGTCTCTTCGAACACTGGCCTCACAATCTCCTTTACGGCCTTCGGAAAGACTGTCTTGACCTGTCCGAACGTGTTGATCAGCCAGGGGTCGGAATCTCATGCCCTCAACCTCTCAAAGGCGTCATACAACTACTCAACCCGCACGTATACCATGACTGGTTCCGTCACAGATATGCAGTGCGCGATAATGGTCGCTTCCGAGGGGACCATCGGCGGGCAGGTGTTGCACGGCACAACTCCGGTAAAGAACGCAAAGGTTACCCTTACTCCCTTAGTAGCCTTACAAACAGGAAAAGGCCCCTCTACACATACGGACGACAGAGGATATTATGAGATAACATGCCCGATCGGTAGGTACATCCTGACTGTCAGCAACCAGGGGTTCAATCAGAGCGAACCCATAGAAGTGGTTGTGAAGGAAGGCACCCAGACCGTCACTGACACCCTGATGGAGAAGAGCAATCTGAAAAAATATCTTGGTCTGGATGCAGCGCACATGTTGATGTTTATCGGCGTGATCGTGAGTATAGTGATGGCAGTCGCCGCGTGGTTCATAAGCAGACGCATGGACTTGCCCCACGGCCTGGAAATAATAGACGACAGCACAGAGAATGATGAGGATAACAGATACCTCTGATGTGTTTTGACGCCTCTTCGGACGGCATGATATCTTTCCAGTTTCTCTCTTGATGTGGAGCGTGTGCTCATCCTTTCTGTGCACTCTGTCCTTGCCGGTCTCTTGACGGCGCCTCCCGTCCTGATAACGCGCATCATCTTTTCTTTCTGAGTAAGAACCACAGCAAGAGGCCTGCGACAATAAGCAAAACTGCCGCCGCAAGCACCCATACTATGCAGATGCCGCCATCCGTTCCGGCCTCTGCTGTGAAGTATAGTTCCAGATACAGCGTTCCCGCGGGGCCGTCAATGGTTATCTCCGGTGTCGTGTACACAGCAGGAGTCTCCCATTTCATGAACCGGTAGCCGTCATCGGCATGTGCCCTGAGGGTGATCTCGGTAAAGCCGCTGACCGTTATCGGCGAAACATATCTCTGGAATGTACTGCCGCCCACACTGTATTCTGCATATCCTCCTTTGGATATGCTGATCTCCAATGTCGTATAGGCTGTCCCTTCTACCTGTATAGTGTGGTTCGAATCGATGCTGAAGAATGTGTAATATCCGAGATCTATATCCGCTTTGGACAGGGGTGTTCCGTCCACTGTCACCGCGCCTATGAGATATCCTTCATTTGCGGAGAAATAGAAGGTCTTGTTTGTGCCTCCTTCTGCAGCTATGGCCCCTTCGGGCAGGATTGATGTCATGCCGTCCGACTTTGCGGTGATGCGGTACATCGTTGCCCCCGCAGAGACGAACTCAACACGTATCTCGCGGTTCGATGTAACATTCTGGAATGTGTAGCTTGCCGCTGCAGGCATCCCTATCCCGTCAACGTAGACGGCGCTCACCTTGTAGCCGGGGCCGGGGATGAAGGCGAACGTTTGCGAGTCGCCGTGTGCCACATCCACCTGCCCCGCCGGGTCTATCGACCCGCCGC
>WQTN01000050.1 GCA_009786295.1 Methanomassiliicoccaceae archaeon | reverse complement strand
AACTGCGGAAATCAAACAGGAGAACACCAGGTGTTCTGTGACAAGTGCGGGAATAAAGTGAGTGAAAAAGGGATGGGGAACCACACTCATGTGGTTTATGCGCGTGAAAAAAGTACTGGAATCGCGGCTCTGCTCTCAATTCTGTGGGCAGGCCTCGGGCAGATATATACGGGCAGAATCGGGCGCGGGCTAGCATTGATGTTTATCCATTTGGTGATGATCATTTCCAGTGCGTTCGTAGCGTTCGCCGGGCTGTTGTTTGGTGGTCTCGGCGGCGCAGTGGGCGGAGGACTTCTTTTCATTGTTCTGCTGACAATTCTGTGGGCCTGGAACATATTCGATGCATACAAGCAGGCGAACAAGTATAACGATTCCCTGAGGGACAGCGGAAGGCAGCCCTGGTAACCGGAGGCTGCCAGAAACCTTTTTCAATCCCTTTTTTCGATGGACAGTTTTTAATAATTCTTCGGTGATGGTGGCGCACCGGGCCCATGGTCTAGTGGTTATGACGTCGCCCTTACAAGGCGGAGATCGCCGGTTCAATCCCGGCTGGGCCCACTTTATATGTTCAGCTGTTGTTATTTTATCAACGGATATGCCACCGATATTGTCTCCCTGGCAGACTTATCTTTCATGAAGAATGCATAGGAAGTATCAGCAGCACGGCCCGCGCATATGCGAACACAATAATCTCAAACGGCGTCGGTTGGCCGAATGTATATGAAGTGGGCCCGGCCGGATTTGAACCGGCGACCTTCGCCGTGTGAAGGCGACGTCATAACCCCTAGACCACAGGCCCGTGTCTCCATCTATTATGCTTGGGGTATTTAATCGTTGAGAACAGAACCTCTCTTTGTTTCATCATCCCATTAGAGGATGCATTCCGCTCGAATGGTAAGTAATCGGCTCCAAACGACAGCTGTTTGAGCATTCTTTGTTATATATAGTTACAATAGATGAAAGTATAACACCTTTCACATAACATAATATCAAAGGTCTCAGATATTAATCTGGGTCTAGATATTTTTCCATATTTTTTGGAGTTAACATATAAATACTTAACATCAAATTATATTACTAATATTCTGCACAAAGGGGGGTCGGCAGGCCGATAGAATATATATTGTGTACCGCACTGCAGAATGGACGGGATAGTATGGAAATAAGCAGAATAAGAAAATATTTCGCAGAATTGGTGGGGACCATGGTTTTGGTCTTCATGGGGTGTGGCGCCGCGGTATTCCTCGGCTGTGAGACCACAGGGGGGCACCTTGCTGTTGCATTGGCATTCGGTCTTTCGATCGTGGCCATGGCATATATCATTGGACCCATTTCGGGCTGTCACATTAATCCGGCAGTATCCTTGGGAGCATTCATAACAAAGAAGATAGGAACGATAGATTTCATCTGTTATGTGTGCTTCCAGATAATCGGTGCGATAATCGGCGCCGCACTGCTCTGGGGACTTGTGGACATTACCGGTTTAACGGACTTGACGGGCGGCGGGCTCGGAGCCAACGGTTTGGCAGGAGTCAACGGAAGCATTGCAGGCGCGATACTGATCGAGGCGATCCTGACGTTCATCTTCGTGCTCGTGATACTCGGCGTGACATCTGACAAAACGAAGGGAGGCATAGCGGGCATTGTGATAGGCCTAACGCTTACCTTTGTGCACATCGTAGGAATACCTCTTACGGGGACATCGGTCAACCCGGCAAGGAGCATAGGTCCTGCCTTATTCTCTGATGTAAGTTCGTCGCTGCCGGAGCTCTGGATATTCATTGTTGCTCCTTTGATAGGCGCTGCGATAGCCGCAGCAGTATTCATAGGGCTCTACGGTTGGAAAAAGGCATCCGGAGAAGAGGAAATCTGATCCTGAACCCGGGGCACAGCCCCGGTCTAAACATTTTAAGCACGTATTTTTAAAGTGAACTTTTGTTCCTTTTTTCAAAATCATTCGATCTTCTTATTTTTTTGCTAGGCACATGGAGAGTTTCTTTTTCCGCACACCGGAATTCATAAATTGCATCACCGGAACATAGAATCGAAGAAAGATAAGCGGACTCAATATCAAATATGAGAAATGAAATACATAACGCGATGGCAAAGACGTGTCTGGGTTGCGGTAAAGCGATGGGCGGTATGCTGGGAGCATACGGAGTAAAGCTGCTGTATGGGGAGGTCTGTCTTACATGCAACAAGAAACTGAATTCAATCCCAAACCATCAATTTATGACTCCGACTCAGATAAAGGACGTCATCGGGGGCAGGGTCAAAAAAGAAGACGTCAGGGTGTCTTCTAATTTTACGGGGCCGGGCGATGCGGTCACAAAACAAGCCTCTCCGGCCGAGGAGATAAGGCAATACAAGGAACTGCTGGATGAAGGCATAATAACGCAGGAAGAATTCGACGCCGTCAAAAAACGCCTGATGAATCTCTGAAAGGTCAGTCGGGCCTTGCTGAAAGATCTGGAACTGCGTAAGATTAACATATCAATAGCATGTTTTTAGTGGCATGATGAATTCGGAGAATCATTCTTCATATGATGATGAGAAGTTCGAGACCGCTTTCCAGGCAGTCCTTCAGCTGAAAAAAAAGGATTATCCTTCCTACATCGGAGGAATGAAAGTAGCGTCAGGGATCGAGTTCGTCGTGAATAGCCCTATCGACAGCACCATCGTCTTTGGGACATTCCAAGAGCCAGAGGACGGGACCACGGACATGGCGGTCGATGCCGCACTGAAGGCTCATTTGATCTGGGCAGGTAAATCCGTACAGGAGAGAATAGGTTTCTTCGGGAAACTGCTGGAAATGATAAAGGCCCAAAGATACAGGCTGGCTGCTGCGATCCTCCTCAGTTCGGGGATGACAAGACGGGAATCGGTCGCGGAGGTCGACAGGCTGATCGAAGTCATGTCGGTGGAATGCGCAAGAACGAAGAACATCCCCAAAGGAAAGACAGGAGCCTGGGGCATAATAACATCCTACAATTCTCCGCTAGCGTCTCCGATGTGCCATGCGGTAGCGGCAATGATCGCAGGCAATACTGCCGTGGTGATGCCGTCAAGGCACTGCCCGGTGCCGGTCTACATGGTATATGAGATGATGGAAAGCATCGGGCTTCCGTCCGGTGTGATGAACATTATCATCGACAGAAAGAACAGGACATATGAGCAATTGGCCAACGACCACAGACTGGAAGGGATAGTGATATCTGGTTCTGCGGAGTATTTGGAAGAGATGATATTCCTTCAGGTGGACGATGAACTGAAGGTACTGAACGAACTCAAAGGGATGAACCCGATCATTGTGTACAGGCCGGGCGATGTGAACGCTGCTGCCGTGAACATACTGGAATCGGCGTTCAGCTACAGCGGGCAAAGGCTGTTCTCCACGTCGAAGATCATTGTGACAGCGGAGGACAGCAATAAGTTGGTGAACGCACTTCTGGAGAAGGCAAAGGAACTGAAGATAGGCGACCCCGCGGATATAGGCACGTTCACCGGCCCGCTGATATCGGAGACCAATGCGAAAAAGTTCATCAAGATGATGGAAGGGCTCAGAGGCAACATATTGTACGGGGCAAAGAAGGTTGAGGGCGAGTTCACGCGGAACGGCTTCTTCTTCACGCCTGCAATAATAACGGGCCTCAGCGACGACAATGACCTTATGTACATGGACCCGGGGCTGCCGATCCTTTTCATAAAGACCGTACAGAACATCGACTTGGCGTTTGAGGACCTTGAAGAGACCGAATGCGGGCTATCTGCAGGGATAATATCAAAAGATCAGAGGTTGATAGACAGATTCCTGTCTGAGGCGGATGTCATGTTCAAATTCGTGAACGAGAGCAGCACGTCCTTGCATCCTGCCGTATACGCCAGGGCCGGAGAGTTCCTCAAATGATCGGATTCGATATATGTTTTCATGGCTGGAAACTGTGTCACATAACTTTTTATCCGCCTAAATTATCCTGAATAGTGGGAGGATGACGGCCCCTGAAAGGGCCGGGCCCTTGACGCGGTGCCATACGTGTCCGTCAACGGTCATCAATGTTGATCACAACGACCAAATCGTTGATGCGTATCCGGATTCTGGTGACGCCTTTACGGCGAGAAACGGATATCTGTATGATATCACCTCCTGCCAAAGCAGTCCCAGGTCTGCCAGTAGTGAGCTGCGCAGATCCGGGCTCACCCTTTGGCATTCAACCATTAATGGTCATAGTAATCTGCTTTCTTACTACAGTTAGTATAACTTCTGATTAGCTCAGAATCCCCTGACCCTAACTTTTTGAATGTATCCCTTGGCGGTCTCGGCCATCTTCACCAATGCGGGCTTGGGATAAGGCACGATATTCAT
>WQTN01000049.1 GCA_009786295.1 Methanomassiliicoccaceae archaeon | reverse complement strand
GACATACCTAAACTGAATAGCCTGTTCGGAAAAGAGAAAGTGCGCAGAAATGTGAAAAACGACAAAAAGACGGGCATCAGATATATCGACATAGGCTTTCGCTCTTATGATCCGAGTGAGATCAAAGCATTTATCAGGGAGCACGCAAAGGGCCCGTCAGAACAATAATTAAACGTTTTTCAGGACATATTTTATTGCTCAGACCTTTCTGTTAACGTATTCTCTGATGTACTCTTCTGCCCCGTCCATGTCCAGCATGACCTCGCGCATAAGGTGCTCCTCCGCCTCTTTGACCATATTGAGCGTCAGATAGGTATTAGCAACGTCCTGATGCAGCCTTACCAATAGGGAAACGTCATCAAGCTTGTTCATCGACATAAGGTCTTCAAGCAGAGAGATCGCCGCTTTCCTGTCGGCGAGGTGTTGGTCGATAAGCCCTTTTCTCTGCTCGATGTCGCCTCTCGATACGAACGCAAATATCAGAGACATCGTGTCCTCAAGGGCGTCCTTGTCAGAGAGGGACAGTCCGATGTCTATCGCGTTCGAGAAATACTCCATCGCCTCGTTGTCCATGTTCATCTCTGTCATCGATTGGGCGCTTATGTTGAGCATCTCCATGTATCTGTTCCTTGACCAGTCATCCTTGTGCCCTGCCAGCATCTCGTTCAGTTTGTCAAGGAAGGGATAAGCCTCTCCGGAGTGCCCGCTCTCCAGCAGGTCCTCGCAGCAGTCCGTGCACATCCGTATGATCTTCTTCCGATCATAGAATTTGGTGTTCTCTCCGACCTCGCCCAGACGGGTCGATGCAATAGCGTAGTCCTCGGCCATCTGGTCCCTGTCTCCGTAGAGTTCCCCCCTCGATACAAAGACGCGGACAAAGCTTCCGGGGTCCACACGCTTTTTTTCTTTTTCCATCTGAATTATTATGTCTACGGCGTCGTTGAAGTCCGATAATGCCGACGTATAGGATTCCATCATTGAAAGGACGCTTCCTCTGTTTATCAGAGCATCAAGCATCTCTTCTTCCGAGCCTTCTGACTCCTCGAGATCGTTGACCCTGTCATTGCAGTCCTGCAACATCGCCTCGAGGCGTTCGTCGAATGATGGGGGCATATTCTCCTCTATGCAATCTTTTGATTTATATTTGAGCGACGAACTTCTCGATCAAGGGTTTTTCAGATATTTGTCTTTCTTGCATGCGACGAAGAATACCAGAAAGACCGCAAATGCGATACCCCAAAAAATCACTATTGAGAGGAGATTTGACGTAAAATAGAGCAATATACTTCCTGCCAGGATCAGGCAACCTATAATGACCATACATTTCCCTAGGTCGCGGACTATCCTCTCAATGTCATGGTCATCATGGTTCTTTTTTCCGATGAAAAAATCCACTGTGGCGGTCAATGCCTCTCCTCCAATCATGTAGTAGCAACCCCAATAGATGGATGCGGCGCCAATGATGAGGAATAACAGCGACAGTGCCTCTATGAATGAAATATAACCAATGGTCCAAATTGCAAAAACAGCTACGATGGGCGCAGCCATGATAGTCATGAAAATCGAATATTTTATGGTAACTTCTGTCATTTTTGTTTCCCTCAGTATTTTTTCAGATATTTGCTCCTTCTGCATATGATAAAGAATGCAATAGTGGCCGCAATGACAAAAAGGAAAACGCACAGCATAATGGAATAGTTTGACGTAAAGTAGAACATTATGCTTCCGAGTATAACCAAGGCACCCATTATGATCATATACTTTCCCATATCGCGAACCATTCTGTCTGTGTCATAGTCAGCAAAGTTCTTTTTTCTGATAAAAAAATTCAGTTTGATGGTTGTGTTGTATGCTTCTCCCCCTTTCATGTAGTAATAACCCCAGTAAATGGAGACGCTACCGAAAAGGCACCATATCAATGATTGATATGCCATCCATGAGACGTTATCAAATCCCCATGCTGCAAAAATAACTGCAACCAGCACAAAATAAACAACTAAGAACCTAGTATATGCTTTGGTGATTTTTCTCATTTTCTGTCTATCTCGGAAATATATACCACATTTTAATTTTATATATGTTCTCATATTGTAAAACCTTGGAGAAATACTCTGTACCCAGATTCCGCATTTTTCTCCTAACGCATAGGATCCAATGAGTTCATACAAACGCAATATGTATATCGCCGCAAAAGCATGCCGTAGCGATGGTCTCCGAATCGCTTCAGCATCTTTTCAATCCTAAATCGATAGCGGTCATAGGCGCTTCTACCGGCAGAGGGAAGGTCGGCAACGCGATTCTGAGGAATCTGATAATGTACGGTTACAAAAGAGATATTTATCCGGTCAATCCGAAATACTCCGAGGTCGAAGGGCTGAAGTGTTTCCATTCCGTGAAAGATATCGAAAGACCGCCCCATCTTTCCATAATATGCATCCCTGCTGCAGCTGTCCTCGATACGGTCGAGGAATGCTGCGAAAAAGGCACAAAGGCGATCTCCGTCATCTCCGCAGGTTTCAGGGAGATCGGCAAAGAAGGGGTGGAGGCGGAAAAGAAGATCGCCGAGATCGGCAGAAGGTACGGGGTCCGTGTGCTTGGCCCCAATTCTTTGGGCCTCATGAATGCCCACCTGAACATGAACGCGACCTTCGTCTCGTCGGAACCGAGAAAAGGCAACATAGGGATAATATCCCAATCGGGAGCGATATGCGCGGCCGTCCTTGATTGGGCGGACCAGGCAGAGATAGGATTCTCAAAATTCGTATCCATCGGGAACAAGGCGGACCTGGACGAGACAGATTTTCTGGAATATTTCGGAGATGATGAAGATACAGCCGTTATAGGAATGTATTTGGAGAGCACCGACAACGGCAGAAGGTTCATGGATGTCCTCTCATCTGTCACGCCGAAGAAGCCCGTGATTATCCTAAAGTCGGGAAAAAGCGATTTCGGGGCCAAGGCGGCAACATCCCACACGGGTGCGATGGCAGGGAAGGATACAGTATTTCAATCAGCCGTGAACGCATGCGGGGCGGTAAGGGTCAAAGATACGGACGGCCTCTTCGATGCGCTCCAGGCTTTTTCATTGATACCGTTCCCGGAGAAGGGTGGGATCGCAATAATAACAAATGCGGGCGGATTGGGGGTCATGGCCGCCGATGCTGTAGCGGAAAACTCAGTGAATATCGCTTCCCTCTCGGACGAAACGAAAAAAAGATTACGCTTATTCCTTCCGAAAGAAGCTTCGGCTGAAAACCCCATTGATGTTTTGGGCGACGCATCTTCCGAAAGATATCTGGAAACGCTTAGAGTGGTGGCGAAAGACGAAGATGTATCGTCAGCCGCGGTCCTGCTCTGCCCCACCGATCTGGCAGACCCTGAGGAAATAGCCCATGGGATCCTGAAGTTCGGAAAGGAGAACCGTTTTCCTGTGGCGGCCGGTTTCGTCGGAGGGGCCAGGATCGGGAAGGGAGCCGCTGTCCTGAGGTCTTCCGGCATTCCGATATATCCTTCGGCCGACAGGAGCATATCCGCATTGGATCTTTTGTACGATTACGTCTCGTCAAGGAACAAAGTAAGAAAGAGGGCCTTCCCCGCATCCGGAAAGAAAGGGAGCAGGGAAGCGGCCATGAAGGTAATTAACATCGCAATAGATGAGGGGAGACGCTCTCTCAGCGAAGACGAAGGGAGGGCGGTCTTGGAAGCATACGGCATACCCACTGTGACCGGCGGACGGGCCGAAACCGCCGAAGAGGCGGTCAAGCTTGCAGAAGAGCTCGGATACCCTGTCGTGATGAAGATATCTGCTCCGGACATAGCGCACAAAACAGATGTCGGAGGAGTTGTCCTTAACATACGCTCCTCGGAAGAACTGAGAAAAAATTTTGAGATAATGATCTCAAAGATAAGGAACCGCCTCCCGGACGTCAGGATAGACGGCGTTTCCGTTCAAAGAATGGCATCCGGGAGGGAAATGATCGCAGGCGTGACGAACGACAGACAGTTCGGCCTCGTTCTTACATTGGGCCTCGGAGGCATCTTCACGGAGATAATGAAAGACGTTTCCGTCGGGATCCTTCCTTTGGACGATGAGGACCTTAACGGAATGATACATTCCCTGAAATCCTATCCTCTTCTCATCGGCGCCAGAGGGAAGCCTCCGGCTGATGTTCCTGCTTTCAAAAACGCTTTACGTTCCTTCATGACATTGGTCAACGAACTTCCCGAGATATCCGAGATCGAAATGAATCCAATTATGATCGGAGACATCGGCGCCGGATGCGTGGCGGTGGACGCACTCATAACTTTGAAGGGGGTCAAAAAATGAAAAAAATATTCATCGGATCTGTAAA
>WQTN01000048.1 GCA_009786295.1 Methanomassiliicoccaceae archaeon | reverse complement strand
TGAAAGGCGGAAGGCCGGCCGAGGCCGTCAAAGCGATGGCCCTCATGAAAAAATCCCATGGCGCGAACTATGCGCTTGTTGCCGGAAACACCGGACCATTCACTCTTGCAGGACACATGGTCAGCACAGAGAACCTGGTCTTCGGCATGATGATGGCCCCCGAAGAGGTAACGAGATGGACAGCCGCAATGAACCCGGTAGTGAAGGCCTACACACAGGCACTAGCCGACGCGGGCGCGGACGTGATCCAGATGTCAGAGCCCTCAGCATCCACCGACATGCTCGCACCAGAAATGTTCGAGTCAGCATCCGGTATGTATGTCAAAGAGAGCCTTGCACGCGTGAAGAACGCATTCTCTGTTCTTCACATATGCGGAGACACATACCCCATACTTGACCACATGATCTCAACCAAGGTCTCCGGACTTTCCATTGAAGAGAAGGTCGATCCGTTCAAGGCAACGGAAAAAGTGAAGAAGAGAGCGGCGCTCGTAGGGAACGTCGGATCCGTCAGGCCTCTTTTCCAGGGAACGCCCGCAGAGGTCAAGGCCGCAGCAACAGAGGTTGCAAAAGCAGGATTCAGCGTTGTATCGTCCGGTTGCGGTATCGCGACGGCTACACCCGACGCGAACATGCAGGCGCTTGTCGACACAATAAAGGCATTCAAACGCTGAGTTTGACAGCCAAACTTCTTTCAAAACCCCTTTAAATCCTTCTTTTGGCAGATTGCTTTTCCATAATGTTTTATCCGTCGCACGCCGATATCCCGCCGTGACCGATATGCTGAGAACAAATGCAGAGTATGCTGCGAAAATGAAATCGATACTCAAACTCCGGTCAGAGCCGGTTGCAGTAAAACTGATCAGAGAAGGGGAGGCATACCCGAAAGGACCGAAAGAACCAGATTCCCAGCTGAGCCACTGCCAGGCGGTCTTCCGTGCAAGGGAAGGAGAATGTCTCAACATACCATTCGAGATGACGAACTGCCATGTGGGGGCAGCGGTGTTCGGAATGACCGAGACCCCCGGAAAAGTGGCATCCGGAGAGTTCCATGCCGGTGTAGGCATACATGATTCGGTTGCTGCGGCAGAGAGGATGATAAGCACGAGACTTCTAATCCCATACAAGACCGTCGGAGAGACGGTATGCCCGCTGAAGAATGCCGACTTCATACCGGATGCAGTGATCATCATCGACATCCCCGAAAGGATATACTGGATACTATCGATGAGCACAGCGGAGAAGGGAGGCCGTGCGGAGATCAGCACCGCTCCTTTCCAGTGTGCCTGCGAGGACATAACGGCCGTTCCGATGCTGACAGGATCCCCCAACATATCGCTGGGATGCTTCGGGTGCAGGAAGAAGACCGACATGCGCGCCGATGAGCTTGCCTGCGGCATACCTTACGGGCTGATTCCGGGATATGTCGCAAGGCTTGAAAGATACTCTGAAGGTCCGATTCAAAAGGCGAAAAGAGACTGAAGCCTCTTTTTGTTACTTTTTCCCATATGTTTGCCGTTCTGATATGCCGTGTCAGGCTAGAAAGTATTACTCTGAAGAACATATAAATACTATGAATGAAAGGAAACATCCTGTCCGGCGTTTTTTGGGCTCGGCGAATCCCTAATAAAAATAAACCTTTACCCTATAAAGAGGGTTTTCTCATATGGTTTTATATTGGATAACACACTACTTGCCATTGCAAGGGGTATGCGGAAAAACAACGTTTTTTTTCGCGGAGTTTATTTAAAAAGGAGGTATAAAATGCCAAAATACAAGGACGTAGTAGACCTGTATGACGACAGCGGCAAACGTATCGCTAAAGACGTTCCGTTGGAAGCCATCAGTCCATTGCGCAACAATGCGATCAAAAAGATTGCATCTCTTACCAAGAGAACCGTTGCGGTAAGCCTTGCCGGTATCGAGAAATCTTTGAAATCCGGTAATGTGGCTGGCGCGATGATCAAAGGGAAAGAGATTGACATTGAATTGGTCAAAAATGCAAAGAAAATCGCAAAATCAGTCGAAGAGAAGGTCCAGGTAATGCCTAACGATGGCACATCCGTTGCCATCAAAGCAGACGGGAAGAGCTTGGTCGTCATAGTGCCCGAGGCAAGGGCGGACGCCGGCGTGGAATACACGACCGGATTCACATCCGTTGCAGCAGCAGTCACTGAGGCGATCATTGATGAGTTCAAGGTCCCGATGCACAAGGCCAACATGGTCAAAGCGGCAGTCTGGGGAAGATACCCGCAGACGGTCGGTTTTGACGGTGCGAACGTTAAATCGATTCTCGACATCCCGCAGAACAATGAGGGAGCCGGTTTCGCACTCAGGAACATAATGGCCAACCACATCGTCGCGCTTGTTAACAAGAACGCGATGCAGGGCGTAGCACTCTCGGCGATATTCGAGCAGTGCGGCGCCTACGAGATGGGCGACGCGATAGGACGCTTCGAGAGGGGACACCTTCTCGACCTCGCTTACCAGGGACTCAACGCGAACAACATTCTGTACACAATCGTCAAAAAGAACGGAAAGACAGGAACCGTCGGTTCCGTCGTAGAGACGCTTGTCGGAAGGGCAATCGACGACGGCGTCATACATGTAAAAGAGACGCTCCCCTCGGGATACAAGACCTACACAACAAAAGACCTCCCGCTCTGGAACGCATACGCAGCGGTCGGACAGGTAGCAGCCGTCATGGTGAACGTCGGTGCCGCAAGGGCAGCACAGGGTGTTCCCGGAACCGTTCTGTACTACAACGACCTGCTTGAGCACGAGACCGGACTGCCCGGTACGGACTACGGAAGATCCGCAGGTGTCGGTGTCGGTATGTCATTCTTCTCTCACTCTATATACGGAGGAGGAGGACCCGGCCTGTTCCACGGAAACCACGTTGTTACGAGGCAATCCAAAGGAGTGCTGATTCCCGCAGTCACAGCAGCCAACTGTCTTGACGGCGGAACGCAGACGTTCTCTCCCGAAGCAACCTCCGGACTCATCAAAGAAGTGTTTGGAGACATGATTGAATTCAACAAACCTATGCAGCTCGTAGGTGCTGAGGCGAAGAAGGTCGCAAAGAAGATCTGAGGTCATTATGTTGAGTGAACCAGCTGTAGATTATGCCGGAATACCGCTTCCGGAAGTGGAGATTTTCTCCCGCGTGCTGCTGAGCGCCGATACCACCGAGAAGGTGTTGAACGCGCTTGACCAAGTTGATCACATAAGGCAGATCAATATGACCGGCGAAAGCATGCCCAGTACCCTGAACAACGGGCCCGCGAAAGGGCTGCCCAACAACCACTCCGAGCGCAAGGTGATAAAGGTCGGCGGACGGGATGTTGAGCTCAGATATCTGGTCGGGGCGTTCTACATCGAACTGGATGTTGAGAGCGAAGAGATGCTGGATGAAGCGGTGGACAAGATAAGGTCCGCATGCGAGGCAACAATGCCGCGCGGATTCGATCTATCGGTAGGAAGATACTCAAAATACAGAAAGACACTCAGAGATTACAAATAAAGGTGAAAAATATGGCAGCATACAAAAGACAGTTCTACCCCGGAACCACAATCCCTGCTAAAAACAGAAGGAAAGTAATGGATCCCAAGGTAAAATTGAAGAAACTTCGCGATGTCTCAATGGATGACGTAGTCAGAGTCATGGGACACCGCAACCCCGGAGAGGACTACAAATCCATCCACCCCCCGATACAGGAAGGCAAAGAGCCCGACTGCCCGATAAGGAAACTCGTCGAGCCGATCGAGGGAGCGAAGAAAGGAGACAGGATCAGGTACATACAGTTCACTGACTCGGTCTACTTCGCGCCGATATCCCCGTACCAGAGGGCGTGGATGTATCTCTCAAGATACAGAGGTATCGACACCGGAACACTGTCCGGAAGACAGATCATCGAAGTAAGGGAGAGGGACCTTGAGAAACTCGCCAAAGAGATGATCGACAACGAGACCTTTGACCCCGCACTTACAGGTATCAGAGGAGCCACCGTGCACGGGCACGCATGCCGTCTCGACGAGAACGGCCTGATGTTCGACGCGTGGCAGAGATACGTTTGGGACAAGAACAAGAAAGAAGTTGTGTACGTCAAAGACCAGGTCGCCGTGCCCCTCGACAGGAAGATATCCGTCGGAAAGCCGGCATCGATGGCCGACCTCAAAAAGAGGACGACGATCTTCAGAGCAGACGGCGTAGACATGAGGGATGACAAAGAGGTCACGGCATACGGACTCAGGATCCACAAGCTCAGGACCCTCGGCGGTTACCAGCCCTTCAACGTAAAGGATGTGTAAACATGGCAGCCAAACAGAAAG
>WQTN01000047.1 GCA_009786295.1 Methanomassiliicoccaceae archaeon | reverse complement strand
GGGAGGTAATAATCGGGATATTTCTTGAATTTCATAGCGGGGAAATAGTGGACCCCTTCTTCCCTCTGCCCCTCCCCGGGATCCGGAGCGATGATGAAGACAGTATGTCCCAGATCTCTCAGGGACTTGCTGAGCGTCATGACCGCGGTAACAACGCCGTCCCTTGTCGGCAGATAACTGTCTGTCATTATTGCTATTCTCATTTTATCCCCTTATGTTCCTTCTTCCCACCCGCTCATGTATTTTTTCTGCTCGTCGGTGAGAGAGTCGATCGTTATGCCCATCGAACGCAGTTTGATCTTTGCTATCTCCGCATCGATCGCATCCGGGACGTCATAGACCTTGTTCTCCATTTTGGAACTGTTTTTGTACAAGTGCTCCATGCTCAGCGCCTGAGCGGCAAAGCTCGTGTCCATTATCTCCACAGGATGTCCCTGCCCCGCCGCAAGGTTCATCAGTCTGCCGTCTGCGATGAGATACAGCCTTTTTCCGTCCTTTGTCCTGTACTCGTCGATAGATTCCCTGACCTTGCCCGATGATGCTGATATCTTCTCCAGGTCGTTCTTGTTTATCTCATTGTCAAAGTGCCCGGCATTGCCCATGACGCATCCGTCCTTCATGGCCAAAAAGTGTTCCATGCGGAGGATGTCCCTGCATCCCGTGGCGGTTATGACCGCGTCTGCCGATTTCACGGCGTCGGCCATCCTCGTGACCTCGTATCCGTCCATCCTTGCTTCTATCGCTTTGATGGGATCGACCTCGCATACTGTCACAGAAGCTCCGAAGCCTTTCGCCCTCATCGCTATCCCCTTTCCGCACCACCCGTAGCCTGCTACCACAAGATGTTTGCCAGCGATGACCAGATTGGTGGAGTTCATCCAGCCGTCGAACACAGATTGGCCTGTCCCGTATCTGTTATCAAAAAGGAACTTCATCTTCGCGTCGTTCACCGAAATGACCGGGAACTCGAGCTTGCCTCCTGCAGCCATCGACCTCAGCCTTGCAACTCCGGTGGTCGTCTCTTCGTTGGCGCCTTTCACTCCGCCGATGGCGTCCCTGCGGGCGGTATGTACCATCGCGATGAGGTCTGCGCCGTCGTCTATTATAAGGTCCGGCTTGAGATCGAGGATCGTGTTCAGATTCGAATAATATTCTTCCTGGGTCTCTCCTTTCTTTGCATGTACGTCAAGACCATATTCTTCCCTTAGCGCCGATACCACCGAGTCGTCGGTCGAGAGGGGGTTGCAGCTTGCAAGCCGTATTTTGGCGCCCCCGTTCGCCAGCGTCACCGCCAGTATCCCTGTCTTTGCCTCAGTATGCAGCGCCATCCCTATCTTCACGCCGTCGAAGGGCTTCTCTTTGCGGAACCTTTGATCTATCTCTTTCATTACCGGCATGTGTTCATATGCCCATTTCAGTCTCAGGCTGCCTTTCTTCAGAAGTTCGTCCATTCAAGCACCGCCCTTCATTTCATTTCTGAGGGCTGAGCATATCTCTTCTACCGCCTCTTTCCTGTTGTTCTCATTCGAGAACGCCGTAATGGTCTCTTCGATGATTTCATGTCTGCCCTTCATTTCTCTCACTGCTCCAATAATGTTCTCCAGCGCCCTTGTCATCTCGTCGGATATCGAAACTGTCGCTGCTTTCGATGTTCTTGACAGGGGATTCAGGTCTATCGATATAACGGTCTTTCCCATATCGGCCAACGCTTTTGCTCTGTCCCCATCCTCTATCGGAACGAGTATCACATCTGAATCATATATCCCTGTCCTTGTGCACAGCGCACGGTCGGAATCCAGCCCCGGTATCCTTGCGTCCGGGTCTCTGCCGAGGACGCCTTCCGCACCGTTCTCCTCCATGTGAGATATCAGAAGCTCCATCCTTTTTTCGGTCCTGTGGAAGATGTTGACCTCGATCTTCGCGGGGACCTCTCTTGCCAAAGATATCAGGTTCCCCGGGTCCAGAGCGGCCGCGTTGCCGTTAACGCAGACGACCGGGTTCTTTGCCCTCAGAAGATATGCTGCTGCTGCCCGCTCCGCTCTCAGAGAGGACGGCAGACTTCTCTCGCCCATCAGATAGTCAAAGGCCTCCCCTCTGCCATGGGATATCAGGCCAGTCTGGGTCACAAGCCCTTTATCAACCATCTCTGACAATGCTTCGCGCGTCATCAGCGATCTGTAGCGCGGGTGGTTTGTGGGTATGTTCACATTGTTACATGGGCGCACAGTTGAAATAGATTTATGTTCTAGCAAGGGAAGCATGCCCGATATCAGAGTAGTCCTTGTCGGCCCTAAGTTCGAGGGGAACATTGGCGCGGTCGCTAGGTCGATGGCTAATTTCGATTTTGAGGAGCTGTATCTGGTAGATCCGTGCGAGATAGGCGATGATGCTTATCGCAGGGCAAAGCACGGCTCGGACATTTTGGACGGGGCCGTTACCGTTGGAACGATGGATGAGGCGGTCGAGGATTGTTTCCTTGTCGCCGGTACCAGCGGCATAATCACAAAAGGCGACAGGAATTACACCAGGATGCCTGTGCCCGTAAGGGAATTCGCTCAACATGTCTCCGGCTACAGAGAGAAGATCGCCATCGTCTTTGGGAGAGAGGATACGGGTCTGTTCCAAGAAGAACTGAATAAATGCGACCTTTTGATCACCGTCCCCACAAGCGAAAGATGTCCTGTGCTCAACCTATCGCACGCGGCCACTTTGGTCATGTATGAATTGTTCCAGTTCGAAACTGTCACAAGAAGACCTGAGCCTGCCGAGAGGAAAGAGAAAGAGTACATGTTCAATTTCTTCGATGAACTGATGGACTCCATCGACTATCCTGAACACAGAAGAAGCGACACGTCGGTCATGTTCAGACGCATGATGGGGCGCTCCATCCCCACAAAATATGAGTACAACACAATAATGGGAATATTCGGCGATGCCTCTAAGATAATAAAGAACGGTAAGAAATGGGAATGAACAGCAATATGCCGTGGCCCTCTTCTTCTTCGCCGGATACGACCTCCGGGATTATCCCCGTCATGTTGCCTATTGTCTCGGAAACGGCTTCTGCATCCGCCGTGCCTATCTTCGAATCGGATGTCACTATGATCTTTCCGTAACGCGGGTCCGCATCGAAAAGATATTCTTCCATCGCCCATACTGCCGCTTTGACAGGGTCGTTCGACGACCTGTATGCGATCGTGTAGACCTTCTCGCTCAGAGTGCTGAAGAAGGGGCCGTCCAGCATATTGTATATCCTGACGATGGCTTCTTTCATTAGTTCGTCTGCCATCGATATCGCTTTGTTTATGGGCAGAGACCCTCCGCCCCTCGACGGCATCTTGCCAATGTCAAAAAGTATCGTCCTGTCTGATATCTGGATTATCTTTTTCATCTGTCTGAGCGCGGTCTCCCTGCGCAAGGCCTCAAAATGCATCGGTATGCTTACGACAGATATCATCCTCGCGCCTGACGCTTTGACGCATTCATCGATTATCGGGATGGTGCCGGAGCCTGTCCCTCCCCCAAGGCCGGCCGTCACAATTATGTTCGAATACCCGGTGACCGCCCGGCATATCTCTTCTTTATAATCATGCGCCAGCGCCCATCCGAGGTCCTGATCCCCTCTGCAGCCTTCCACGTTCCCGTCCGCCATAGATATCGTCGAGCCGTGGTCGCCAGTGTTTATCGTTACCACAGGTATGCCGGACGCGTCCGGTATCTTGGATACGGTGTTCTGACCGGCTCCCCCGGAACCTATGACCAGCGTCCTTCCGGCCAAATGTCATTCCTCCGACTGCATCCTCGACCTTACATACTCCTTGACCGCTCTCCTGACCGCATCATCCATTGACTCTGGGTCTCCGTCAGTGAGCAGGGATTCCATCTTGAGAGCTTTCTCCTCTGCGTGCTCTTTCACAAACTTTCCCACCTCTTCTTCGGTGAGTTTGGACAGGATCATCTTGTCTATCGCATCGGATACGCTTTCAGAAAGACTGTCGTAATCCCCTCTGTCAACAAGCTTCTGGAGAATGATGATAGTTTCCGGCGAAAGCCTGACTATGATCTTTTTGGTCGGGTCCATATGAACACTCCAAAATGTAAGTACAATAAATAAAGATGTTGTGTAAAGGGTTTTGTCTTGCCAAGATAAACTTCCCGTTCATCCGAACAGAGCGCTGAGACCAGCTGCTGCGTCTTCTTCGCTGACTACCTCTTCCTCGGGCTCCGGTTTTGCTGCTGCGGCAGGTGCTGCTGCGGCTGCTCCGGCGGCGGGGGCCGCTGCCACTGCGGGCGCGGCTGCGACGGCGGCCGATGATATGGCCGCCTTAA
>WQTN01000046.1 GCA_009786295.1 Methanomassiliicoccaceae archaeon | reverse complement strand
TGGAACGAGTTTGTGGATTTACAGAAGGTTTACCGCAAAGCTGCGGAACAGAACAAAGGCTTGCTGCTGATCGTAGGTTATCTGGGCGAGTGAGCGCCGGGCTCATGTGCGGTTAGCACAAAAAAGAGAACGTGTTAAATGTAACAGAATGCGGAATGCGTGAAACCGCTTTTGCCAGAGAGCCAAGGTTCATTGATATTTCAGACATCTGTAGGTGGCATTCAATCCATTGGGGAAGGTCAGCTCAAACAGCTTTTCCTGAGTTCCGAAGTCGATCTCTGTCATCGTTGCAAAGTCTTCCATACTGAGTCCCCACCCGACGACGAAAACCTCTTTTTCAAGGTTAATAGCACTTCCGCAGACCAGCGAGAAATGGCCTGGCACGATGTACTCTTTCCAATCGGCAAGTTTTTTCGTTCCCTCGTCTATCTTCAGTTTCAGAATGCGGGTCTTTTTTTCGCTTACATTGTTATCGAATATCGTGATATACCCGTCCTCTGTAAGTCTGACGAAATGCTGGTTGGATGTTTTCTGATACTTTGTCAGACCGAACTCATCACCCTTGCCGGACAGTTTCCAGATGATATCGCCCGTATTGCGGTCTATCTTGAGTATCGTGCTCAGGTTGCGGAAAGAACAGATGAGGTTGCCGTCTTTCGGATCGATCTCGACGGAGTTGAAATGAACATAGTCAGGCTGCTGCGACCCGATGTTTGCATAATCATTATATCCCGCTTCGGACAGGGCATATAATTCCGCGTGATCCGTACTGTACCAGTCAAGAAGCACCTTGCCGTTCTTTACCTCTTGCAGGTGTGATGCGACCACTTTGCTTCCCTGCGGCTGCGGCTTCAGTCCCGCCGGGATATTGTGAACAAGCCGCACTTCGTAATTGGATATGATATAGTGGCCGTCATCGATAAAGTAGAAATCGTGCCCCTCTACCACATCAACGGAGGAGCCGGTATTTGCTGCCATTTTGATACGATCGATCTCCTTATACGTTTCGTCCATGATGACGCGCACACCTCCGGCATAGCCGAACATGTTGAGGCGGTTGTAATTCGGATCCTGCTCATGGTAGCTGTATCGTATCTTACCGTTGGGCAAAACATGCTTTTTGAAATCCCAATAGCTCATGACGATACTGACGGAATCTGGGTCGGAAAGGAGATCCTCTATGTTCACCGCAGCATCCATGTATTCGTTTGCGCACAGATAATAAACAATCTCGCCTGACTGATCCAGCTTGAGCATCACAGGCAGTGTGAGGAGCGTGATATAGTAATGCCCCTCATATGGACTTTGACCAGCCGCCGTATAGGCGGGTATACCGGAATTGAGCGTGCGTATGTATATCGTATGAGTATCTTTTCCGTCGGATATTGTCAAGGTAATTTTTTCATCGTAAGCGATCTTGGCGATGTTTACCGCAACAGTACTGTTCGTGGACAGCTTTTGCCCGTTAACGGTAACGGATATGCCGCTAAGCCTGTTCAGCAGTTCAAACGTATTCGGAAATTCAACGTTCAGAGTTTTGGTATCGTAGGATGCTCCATCATCGGAAAGCGGTATTTCCAGATCACATCCGTTGATGCGGAGGTGCATGGTTTGGTCCGAATGCAATGTGTTTGAAGACTCGGTGTGTAGCCCGTACCCTATCACAAGTGCAACAATGAAAACAGCACAGCAGGCAAATATTGTGATATAGTGGCTCTTCTCCATTTTTTCGCTGATCCTCTATATGACAGTGGCAATAATTATACTTTCCATAGTTCATCCGCATGCCTGATCCGAGACAAAATTCAAAGCGTGTCTTGTGGGGAACGTATTAAATGTACAAGTCTGTTGCATAGTTTATCATTTAAAAAAGAGGGCATGAAATGGGAATAAGCATTGGAATACGCGAGATAGACGCCAAAAGCGCCCTGTGCAGGGACTTGAGGCTTAATGTTATAAGGGTGCGCGTGGACAACACCGCCGGGATGGAAAGCCTTGCCGGGTACGACGACATCGTATCCCTAGAGAATGCCAGAGCCCTGATCGGCGACTGGGAAGCTTTTCTCAAAAGGAACAGGATCAATCCCGAGACAGACGCCATTTACATGGACAAACTGAAGAACGATGCCGACATCGCACTCCTCAAGCCCAAGGCAGTGAGGACGAGCACAGGCTGGGTCGATATGGAAAAAGTGAGCGGCCCCAATAAAGAGAAAGTGCTGGCCGCCTCCAAAAAGGAGAACCGTCTCACAGGGTGGGACATGCTCTCTTTCGAAGAGATGAATGAGATGTGCCTCAAATGCAAACTGTCTTGGGACAAAGGAAGAGGATGCATCGGATCCTTCGGACCCAACGACAGCCTTCTTCCGGGCATTGCGGAGAAAAGGGGCTGCAAGGTCTTAGCTTCCGTGCCGGAAGGCGCGAAGAGCGGCAGGACATACACGCCCGATGATGCTAAGGTCCTTCTGAAAGAGATAGAGATACTGACGAAAGCGCTTCCGGAAGAAGGCAAGATGATGGTCAGACGCTACAGCGGACCTTTGGAACGCACGAAAGCCGTAGCGGACATCTCTGTCAGCGAGGGCTGCGGCTTCTATTTCTTCTGATCAGAGGCCGTTTAACTTGGAGATGGCCCAGGCCATCTCCTTTGCCAGGCTGATGACCCCTTTCATACCTTCTTTGTCATTTTGATACTGCGGAGAGTTGAGGGCCGCCACAACAGGTGCGGGCATGCCTCCGCATACTATCATCTGGTTCCTGAGCATCCAGTGAACAAGCTGAGAATAGACCATTGAGCCTCCTTCGTGGGCGTTCACGACGATCGCCCCTCCGACCTTCCTTCTCAGCCCTTTGTCTCCCTTCTCTAGGATCATTCCCGCCCTTTCGAGGAATATCTTCATCTGAGCCGAGCATGAACCGTAATAACAGGGCGATGCCAGGATCAATCCGTCTGCCCCCCTCATCATATCCACTATGTCGTTGAGGTCATCGTCTTCAAGGATGCATCTTCCGTCCCCTCTTATCTCGCACGACCTGCAGTCATTGCACAGCGTGAATCTCGAAGAATACAATTGTATGTGCTCGGTCTCTATCCCCTCTTTCTCCAGCTCATCGGATACTTCATGGAGGATGTTGCTTGTGTTGCCGATGAGGCGCGGGCTGCCGTTCAGGGCAATGACCTTCATGTTTCATGATATTTGGATACAGATAAAACATTTGTGCAGTTGTGCGGCCATTCTCTGATTTGCACAACCTCAGGGGCCTAGACAGTCCGCAGGAACCACAGCTACACCGTCCTTCCTCGTGTATGCGGCACCCCCTGTTGCGCACAATACCATCAGAAAAGACGGCTCGACCGTCTCGCCAGAAAGCTTGTTCTTCAGGCGCAGAAGGTTCGCAGCGGCCTTATCGGCTTCGTTGTACCCCATCTTAACCTCGACAGCTCCCCACCTGCCATCTCCGTAGTCTATTATCGAATCGACCTCTAGGCCGCTGTCATCAAGATAATGTTTTACGCGACCGCCGAAAGCGGATGAATAGACAGACAGGTCCCTGTAGCAAAGGGACTCAAAAAGGAACCCGGCAGTGTTAGGGTCATTCTGTATCATCGCCGGTCCCGCTCCCATGCAGGCGACCGCCAGAGAAGGATCTGTGAAGTGCCTTTTCGGCGAAGTGCGCATACGTTTTCTTGAACGCAGAGACGGAACCCACGGAAACTGTTCCTCTATGACAAAGATCCTTTTTAAAGCGTCCATATAATCTCTGACCGTTTGCTCCGATACAGCACCATCCCCTTTTGCCATATCTGCAGCCAGCACAGGCACCTTGGCGGTGGTCGCATTGTTTCTGGCAAGTGAGTGGAGGAGACCTCTCATGATGCCTGAATCCCTCTTTATATTGTCAAGCCGCGAGAGATCCGAATCTATAAGGGACTCAGAGTAAAGCTGCGGTATTATGAGCGCATCATTATAGTCCATATTCAGACTCGCCGGCCAGCCCCCTCTGCATATGAGCTTGACCGCATTCTCATAACTCATTTTTGACGGCGATGATACGGTTGCCGTTCCATCGAAGAGGCCTGACAGAGATACCGAACCATCGCTGTCGCCAGATTCGAACAGCGACATTGGGCGCATCATCACAGTGGCGAACCTTCCTGTTCCAGTATGTGATGTGGAATTTTGCCTGGGAACGGAAGACCCCGTAAATATGTACATGCCCTTTCTGGCACTGAAGTCCATGTTCATACGGGCAACGTCCCAGAGATTAGGTACATCTTGCCATTCATCGATCAGGCGCGGTTCTTCCCCCTTTAGG
>WQTN01000045.1 GCA_009786295.1 Methanomassiliicoccaceae archaeon | reverse complement strand
TGAAGAGTCAAAAGAATCTAAAGTACTGATATCGGGAGGGAATGTAAGCGTTAAGATCTCTATCACAGGCGGCACAGCCGCCAACCTGGCTGGTGCAGCCATCGGAAACAACCTGAGCCCTCTTTCCGGCTCACAGATCCAAATCGACGGAGGCGTCATAAGCATCTCCAGGATGAGAGGGGGCACGGAGATGACGGTACCGATAGGCCCGAACGGGGACTTCGGGAAATCTCCCGTCATAAACGGAGGGTCCATAAGGGCATCTTACGACCAAGACCTGACGTTGGGAGCCCCCTATGTTGTATTTGATTCCGGCGGGAACTCCCTCATGCGATACGTCGTTAATCTGGACATCGCAGATGATCCCCAGTCTTTGTTCGTCCGCAGATCGGGAGTTCTTTATCCGGAGTATGACAACACAGAAAGATATGCAGATTTCCATATCCAAGGAAAGCACAAGGACCTGAACACTCTTGGGAGCTATCATCAGTATTATAACCTGTATCTTCCGGAGGGAAGTTTGACAGATCCTAATCACATATCTCTCGAATACAGCTCAGACGGATCAGTGAAGACATTCTCTGCTTCCGGCGGCAGCGTTACGCAGACAGACACATCAAAGACATTCTACCGTGTTGTATACAGGCTGGGAGAGAAACTTAGGTATGAGGGCGACATCGTGCACATAGAGGATGCGGTAACATTCAAGCAATCCATCAGAGCAAAGAACGCCTATTTGAACGACGTAGTCGCCCCGTGGAGCCTGACCTATGTGGAAAGGCATGATATCAACTATAACGACGACGCGGCCGTGAAAGACGTAACGCCCCTGACCGGCCAATATGATTATTTCGCGTCCGAGACCCCGTTTATCCTGGCTACGGGGGTCGCTACGGCAAGCACATCATACGGCAACATCGAATTCAATACTGCCGTCTCAGGCAGGCTGGTCATAACAGCGGAGGATGTCAAGAGGGTAAATGTCCAATACAGGGACGACTACGTCTACTTGGAAGACCCGAGCGTCCCTGTCGCAAGGCAGGTCGACCGCGTGTTCGGCGAGGGATATCCGGCAATAGCGGTCGGACTTGCCAAGGACGGCGATACAACCACCGGTCCGTGGGCATTGAACGGTCCCCCGGTAGCCACTCCTCTCCCGGAGCCGGCTGATGTGATCTGGACATCCGACTATTTCATGTTTGAATACTGGAGACTTAACAACGCTGTTTCCGGCATGCGGTACGATACCAACGATGCATATTACATACCGGCAGGGTCTGGAGACCTGACGTTCCACTCCGTATGGGAGTGGAAAGGCAGGATATATCCCGCCGAGAACGGGCCAGGGCACATAGAGTACTCTTTGGACGGCGGTACGACATGGAAGACCAGAACAGTTACGGACGCATACGGGACATTCTTCCCTGTTCCTCCGCAGACAGTTCTGCTGAAGGCCGTGCCGGACGCCTACGCGGTGTTCCTGCAGTGGGGCGATGCCCACGGGCACGTGACCGGCAATGATCCTGCTGCGAGCGTCACTGTCGCAAGCACAGCTTACGGGGATGCAAAGTATGCCACAGCGTGGTTCCATTTGGAAACATACCGCATAACCACAGCAACCTCCGGAGACGGGAGCATATCTCCCGCGGGCTCCGTGTCCGCTGAGGCATATGAAGATAAGTCTTTCGTCATCACGCCCATGCGGGATTCGAGTATAATAGATGTTATCGTTGACGGCGTATCGATCGGGCCGGTGAGCTCATACACCTTCTGGAATATCGTCTCGGACCACACGATCGAGGTTAAGTTCACTCTTATTCCTGAATATACCATAACGGCTACGGGCGGAGAAGGCGTGACCGTGAGCCCCGGCGGGACCGTATCGGTCCCGATCAGGAACAGCCACACGGTATCCTGGACAGCCAAGCTCGGCTATGAGGTAAAGGATGTCGCGATCGACGGCCTCAGCCATCCGGAGCTTGTAAAGGCCGGAAGCTACACCTTCTCTAATATCACATCAAACCACACCATAGTCGTGACCGCAGAGAAGAAACATGTATTCCTTACAGTTAATGTCGAAGGAAAGGGAGGATACGTCGAATACAGTCTGGACGGGGGCTGGACGTTCACCACGTACACCGAAAGGCTGGAGCTTATTTTCGGAGAAAGTCCAATTCTGCGCGCGGTCTGCGAAGACGGCTATATGTTTGTAAGGTGGGAGGGCAGCAGAGGAGGAACAAACGAAACGATCCGGATAGAAAACATCTCGACGGACATGACCGAAACATCTGTCTTCGCCGAGGAGGGGGCCAGCGACCTCTCTGTATTGACCATAATAGGTATGACGGTCGGATTGTCTCTGATGGTGGTCATGGCCTGGGTCGGAGGGAGGGTGAACATTGTGATGATTGATTCGGACAGCGCAATGATAATCGGGAAGAAACGGGCGCGCATCAACCAACCGTATAGGTTCTTTGTCGACTTCTTAGAAGGGGAAGGCTTCGTTACATACCGTGTCGGCGAGAACAAGGTGTGGAAGGAAGCGATCCGTGACGGGGGCAGATACGAGATCCCTCCGGAAGATGTAACCGACACCCTGACGATCAAGGCGCGCTGAACCTAAATCCTTTCTTTTGCCCTTCTTAGAACTTTTCAAGCGGGACGAACGTTGATCGCTAAGGGGCCCAGCCTTTACGAGCAAAGGGCGGGCAGAGTACGCTTTCCGATTGTCTCGTGGGGCAGGGCTGTATCTGCAACTTCTTGACCTTGCCCCTTGCAATGCTTTCTGATTTTCTCAGGGCAGGCTGCAGGTCTGCCCCCACAGATGTGATGAAAACGGGGCAGGCATATCCATGTAAATGGATTGCTGCCGTTAATCAGAATGGCATATGAACATCTGCATTGGCCAGCATATTGTCGTTTAAATAGCCTTATGTCAGTATATTTGTCAGTTTATGTCATTAAATATCAGTATATGTCATGGTAAAAAGCAAGATATTCATACTTTTAGCAGGATAAATGTTCATTTTGTCAGGGAATGTCAGATCTATTGAAAGGCAGCATTAAGTATGCACTGTTGGTAAAACAGGGGATAAATAGATCTCTATCGCGCACCGCCCTGCACCGGAGATCAGACTCCAGTCATGATATGGGGTGCCACATGAAGATGATTTTTCTTTATTATCCGGGCGTTTAATCAGATGAGATGACAATCCATATAAGTAAAGGGTCGAGATCGCTGTGGCGGCATTGCGATTTCCTTTGTTCTGGTCGCAGATAGCAGTTGCTGGGGCCATTTTAGGCAAATGTAACGGCCTTAGGCGTCTTTCTGCTGCGCCTGAGGGGCCTTTATACGGCCAAACCAAGCTAAGAACGCCTTGAATATGGGCCGAGGGCAATTAATCTGCCGTAGGGCCGTCTTTGGATGGAGGAATTCTTTGAAATTTGGCTGTTGCAGCTGTGTTTTTGATATCAACAGCAATAAATGGACCAGATCAAGCCAGATGAACCATATTCAATAGGTCTTATTTTTGCTAATATGTAGATGAAAACATGCTTTCTTTCTATATATGAGGGTATTTGCAGCTTTTTCTATGTATGCTGGGGTAAAAATAGTAGATATCTAAAATATTGGTCCAAACAGATTAAGTCGCCGCCGATTAAAACGGCATTTATGTCAGTTTAAGCAGGTAATGGCAGTTTAAATTATCAAAGATAGAAATTCATGGCACGATATGCGTCAGTATATGTCGCTATATATTCTGTCGAAAAAAGATAGATTTATATTGTGCATCGAAACTGTTCAAATTTTAGTAAACCTGAGAGGAATGTCAGGTTAAGGGGGGCGATAAGTAAGGAGGCAGGCAGTTGAGAAAAATTGGCGCAAGCGGACGCGTTTCCGCATTCGTCGTGGTGGCGGTAATGCTAATAATGATAGCGGTACCGTTCACTGCTATACAGTTTAATACAGAACACAGTGAGGGGGCACCTCTTGTAGAAGTGTCCTATGATATAAACGGAGGAACAGGATCTGTTCCGGCCACAAAAAAATTCGAAAAAGGATTAGACGCTTCTGAAGTACTTTTCGATCCGCTGCCTGTTAGAGCAGGCTACGTCTTCGTAGGATGGAGTTTAATCCGCGATGGCCCGGTCGAATACGGTTTCACAACTCCGTACAATGACAGATTCTTCTATGGAGATGTTGATACAACACTCTATGCAAAGTGGCAAGAAATACCTGCCACATCTAAAA